>WQTB01000072.1 GCA_009786495.1 Treponema sp. | reverse complement strand
AAGAAAACCCTGAATGAATTGCTTGCAATTTTATTTTACACAAATCCCGGGCAGTTCAAATACATTCAATTAAGGGTAATCGAGCTTGTTGTATTAATTTCCAGAGCGGAAATAAGCCCGGTAAAAAGCGGGAACCTGTCAATGGAAATTAACAGCCAGAATTTGAAAATGGTTCAGGAAGCGAAAACAGTGGAAGAATTAACTGATATTCTGCATACGATTGTAGATCGGGTGTCAGGCACAATTTCTTCCTTCAAGGGAATCCCGCACGCCGCCGCTCTTCGGAAGGCTGAAAATTATATCCTTGAAAACTTTACGCGCAAAGTCAGCCTTAAAGAAATATCAAATGTCGCAGGTCTTTCACCGCCGTATTTCAGTACAATCTTCAAAGAAGAAATGGGCGAAAATCTTTCCAAGTACCTTAACAGGCTGCGCGTGGAAAAAGCAAGCCGCCTTCTGCTTGATACGGAAATGTCGCTCTCTGAAATCGCGGCATGCTGCTGTTTTGAAGATCAAAGCTGGTTCTCAAAAATATTCAAGGCTTACACCGGCATCAGCCCTGGAAAATACCGTAATCAGGGCGGAGGCACCATCAGAAAAATCGGCGATAAAAATTTATCTGAAGGCCTGCGGAAGATAATCAAGTAGATTTTTTAACATAAACATTAATTAAGAATGTAAATTGCGTCATAAAAAAAAGGGCTGCGCGACGGCAGCCCTTTTACAATCATCATTTAACTTAACTATTAATCAATCTCAGGCGTTCGGGGAAGGAATAACAGCCAGTTCTGTTTCTTTGTCGAAGTAACGGGCTTTATCCATTCTGGGGATGAATGTGGCTGAGTCGCCGACTTTGAAAGTGTGATTAGGTTCTGTACGTGCAACCAGCGGCTGGGTTTCTGTTGTCAGCCAAAGATGGATATCGGCGCCTAACGGTTCAACAACAGTTACTTTTACTGTGAAGCTGTTCTTTTCTTCCTTGTCGGTAAAGCCCAAATCTTCCGGCCTGATGCCGAAGAATACTTCTTTGCCCGCGTATTTTTTAAGATATTCGTTGTGCGACGGGTCGGCTTTAATTTTGAATGAACCTTCGTCAAGAGTAATTGAATTGCCTTCGTCAATTACTTTTACTGTAAGGAAGTTCATCGGGGGCGATCCGATAAATCCGGCTACGAACTTGTTAACCGGGTGGTTATAAAGGAATAAAGGCGCTCCAATCTGCTGAACTTTTCCGTCTTTCATAACGACGATNTTATTCGCCATTGTCATGGCTTCTACCTGGTCGTGCGTTACNTAAATCATTGTNGCGTTCAGGCGAAGGTGAAGGTCTGAAAGTTCCGCGCGCATCTGTACGCGCAATTTCGCGTCAAGGTTTGAAAGCGGTTCGTCAAAAAGGAAGACCTTCGGGTTACGGACGATAGCGCGTCCTACCGCAACACGCTGTCTCTGACCGCCTGAAAGAGCTTTCGGTTTGCGGTCAAGGAATTTTTCGATGTCGAGAATACGGGCAGCTTCGTTTACGCGCTTGTCGATTTCGGCTTTGGGAACTTTTTTAATGCGCAGACCGAATGCCATGTTTTCATAAACTGACATGTGCGGATAAAGGGCGTAATTCTGGAATACCATCGCGATATTCCTGTCTTTCGGCGGAACGTCATTCATTTTTTCGCCGTCAATAAGGAGCTCGCCTTCGGTGATGTCCTCAAGACCCGCGACCATTCTGAGTGTGGTTGATTTACCGCAGCCTGAAGGTCCTACAAGAACGACAAATTCCTTGTCTTCGACTACGATGTTCGCGCTGTCTACCGCGCGGACGCCGCCGTCATACACCTTGGAAATTGTTTTCAATTCTACTTTTGCCATACGCTGGCCTCCCTGTTTTTTTCCGGCCGTTTTTGAACAGCCGGAGGGTTATTTTATGATCATAGAATAGTAAAAAAATGCAGATTTGTCAACATAAATATACTAATNGATAACAGGCGGCAATCGCCATTTTTTTACTAAAGAACAGGGGGCAATAGACCGATAATCAATTTACCGGGAGGGAATTCCTCTCATAATTCAGACGGTGTGCATAGGGTGAAAGCCCTGACGTCCAGGCACATCGTCTTTTTTTTGCTTATGACTGCTTATAACTTTCCAAAAACACATTTAGGCGTTTCATTGCGTCGGTCAGGGTGTCTTTGTCAGGCAGGAAAACGATGCGGAAATGATCGGGCTCGTTCCAATTAAAACCTGTTCCGTGAACCAGAAGCAGCCGCTGTGCGCGCACAAGGTCGAGCATGAATTTTACATCGCTTGTTATATTAAAGCGCTTACANTCGATTTTTGGGAAAAGGTAGAGCGCGCCCTTNGGNTTAACGGCGGAAAGACCCGGTATCTGGGTGACAAGATTGTAAACAGCGTCTCTTTGATCGCGCAGGCGGCCGCCCGGTAAAATCAGGGATTTAATGCTCTGATAGCCGCCAAGCGCTGTCTGTATCCCCATTTGAGAAACCATGTTGGGGCAAAGGCGCATGTTGGCGAGCATATCAAGACCTTCTACATAATCGTCCGCGATTTTTTTATTTCCCGAAAGAACCATCCAGCCTGCGCGGAAACCTGCCGCGCGCCACGCTTTAGAAAGACCGTCAAAGGTGATTGTCAGTAAATCAGGCGCGACTGTGGACATCGGAATGTGAACCGCTTCGTCATAAGTGATGCGTCCGTAAATTTCATCGGAAAAAATTATCAGGCTGTTTTCTCTTGCGATTTGCGCGATGCCTTCCAGCACAGAGCGTTCGTAAACCGCGCCTGTCGGATTATTCGGGTTTATTACAACGATTGCTTTGGTTTTCGGCGTTATTTTTGAACGGATGTCGTTTAAATCAGGGTTCCAGTCTGACGCTTCATCGCAAAGATAGTGAACCGCTTTGCCGCCCGCAAGCGTGGAAGCCGCTGTCCACAAGGGATAATCCGGCATTGGAATGAGTATNTCGTCCCCAGCGTCCAAAAGCGCCTGCATCGACATCGATATAAGCTCGCTGACTCCGTTTCCGATAAAAACATCTTCGATGCCGACATCCATAACATTTTTGGACTGGAAATCCTGCATGACGGCTTTCCGCGCCGCGAAAAGTCCGCGCGAATCGCCGTAAGCCTGGGCGTTTTGAATGTTAAGCACCATGTCGCGGACAATTTCATCCGGCGCGTTCAATCCGAAGGACGCAGGGCTTCCTATGTTTAATTTGATTACCTTGTAGCCTTCTTCTTCTAGTCGTTTCGCTTCTTTTAAGACAGGTCCCCTTATTTCATAACAGACATTGTCAAGTTTCGCCGATTTCTTAATATTTTTCATTTTACTTTGCGCATCCTTACATTTAACTCTTGCTGAAAATCCAGCTGCCGGTTTCTATNATATATTTTTTGATAATGGCGATGTAAATTTCATTGCCGGCTTTATCGGATTCTTTCTTCCAGCCCGCGGCGTTTTTCAACGCTTTTATCACGCGGTCTTTGCCGGTTTCGTGTATGTGGCGGCATTTTTCCGCGGCTGCGGATTTTTTTTCAAGATTGAAACTGAGAAAATAAGCCGATAAACCCGTAATCAGCGCGTCCTTGGAAGATACCGCCATGGATGAAAATTCTTCTTCCGCGGCGGCAAACGAACCCGCAAGAAGCTGCGAAAAACCGGAAAACCAGCGCACCCATTCANCGTCCTTTTTCCCGCATTTATCCTGATTTGATTTAAAAAAAACAGCCGCTTCCTTGTGATTCCCGTCCAGAATTCTGGCGGAGCCGAAAATNAGCGTGTTTTTGCCGACAACCGAAGGTTTTACAAGCTGCGCCTTGCTTTCAAGTTTTAAAACAGATTTAAAATCGGAAATAACAATGTAGGAGCTGGCTAAAAGGCGCACATTGCGGAATGTATACCTGCNTTTTTCATAAATTTGATTCTCCAAATAATACGCCAAAGCAGGCCAATCTTCTTTTTCAAGCAGCGAAAGCAGCCGATAATTTATAATGAAGTATATGCTGATGCAGATTAGGAATAATGCCATGAAAGACAGAAGCGGAATTGTAAAATAATGAAGATTAAACGTGACAGGCGCCTGCGAACCGGAAACCATAAGCGGAACCAAAATGGTGATTGCCGCAATAAATATGATTAATACGCAGAACGCGATTATCAGGTGTTTAAATTTCAATTTGGGTTCTCCTAAATATAGATGACACCGGCCAAGAAGATAATTTTAAGATAAAGATTATATTACGTCAACATTATAATCGTGTTATTATTAATTAAGGCTGTAACAGCGCGGAACGGGTTTTGTTACAGGATCAATTTACAGGAGATTTAATGAAAGACTTCTTGATAAAAGAAATTCAGCCTGACAGTTATTTCTCTAAAAACACATATCTTGACAAGGGATTTATCCTTACCGCTCCTGAGACACCGTATACATTAGAGCTCGTTAAGCTGATAGAAAAATGGAACTATAAATCAATATACAGCGAAGGCGAAGCCGGAAGAAATTATTCTGGGAAGGTAGCTCTCGAAGATCCGTCGGCGTCCGCCGGGCTTTCCCAGCAGACTGATTCTGATAAGCTTGAAAAGGGCCGGAGAAATATACAGCTCTTTTATAAGTTTTACGGACACTTTATTTGTTAGAGCCGGAGTATCGGGCGAATTTGATTTAAACACTGTATCAGAAAAAATCAGGGAAATTCTTGAATACATAAAAGACGACCGCCGATTTTTAATGCGGGTTTTAAAGAAAACGGGTGACATGGACGATAAAAATTATCTGTCCGTTCATTCTGTTGGATCAACAATTTTATCGCTTATTATCGGGTCTTATTTAAAACTGCCGCAGCACAGAATGATCGAACTCGGCGTATCCGCGCTTATGCATGAAGCCGGAATGTTAAAACTGCCTTCGCAGATTTATCTGAGCCGGAAACCTTTAAACGCGCAGGAGCAAAAAGCGATAATGACGCATCCCATTCTTGGTTACAGCATGTTAAAATCATTTAACGCTCCGCTGCCTGTATGCCTTGCCGCGCTTGAGCATCACGAGCGTGAAAATTCTACAGGCTATCCTAGACATTTACCCGGCGACAAGATAAGCCTTTATTCAAAAATTATCGCTGTCGCCTGTTCATACGAAGCATTAAGTTCAAAAAGGCCGCACAAGGAAGCGAAAGACGGCTACACTGGAATGCTGGAGCTTTTAAAAAACGAAGGAAAAAAATACGACGATGTTGTTGTAAAGGCTCTGGTTCTTTCGCTGTCGATATACCCGATAGGGCTTTATGTGCTGTTATCAAACGGAAAAAAAGGCCAGGTTGTCGACGTTAACCCCGAAAGCCCGCGGTTTCCTGTTGTGCAGATTTTCGGCGAATATACTCCCGACGGAAAAATCAAAATGCAGCAGACCGCGCAGGACGTGCTTACGATTGTACGTCCGCTTAACCGCACGGAGATAGACAGTTAAAATGGGTTTATTTATTTTACTTTTAGTGTCATTGCTTCTTGTAATCGCAAGCGGAGTTTTCTCCCTGTTTAATAACGCTTATGGTTTCTGCAGAAAATCGCGCCTTGAAAAAGAACGCGCTCCGCGTTACAAGACATTGTTAAAAATCATGGAAAGCGCGAACTCCCTTACGCTTTCCTGCCGTTTGTGGAGCACAATGCTGAGAGTTGCCGCTTCCTTTCTTACGGGGCTTTCAGCGGTTCATGTATGCACAAGGGGAAACATCAAGGGAATAACGGCGGAAGTTATAATCATCGCGTTATTTCTTCTTGCGGCCAGCGTTATCATCACATTTCTTGGTGACGCGCTTCCAAAGCTTATTTCGCGTACAAGACCGGAAAAAATCGCGGCAGCCCTTCTGCCTGTTATGCGAATATTTTCTGTTCCGGCCGTGCCTTTCACNTATCCGGCGTTAAAATTCGCTTCTTTTTTTAATAATAAATTCAGCCCGGAAATCGCGTCGAACAGCATTACNGAAGAAGAGCTTCAGGACGAGCTTCGCAATACTCTAATAGAAGGCGAAAAATCAGGAATTGTGGAAAGCAAGGAACGCACAATGGTAGAGGGCGTTTTCTATCTTGGAGACCGCCCCGTAGGCGCGTTTATGACGCACCGCTCAGAAATAGAATGGTTTGATATTAACGAATCATACGAAAGCATCCGCAATAAGGCGGTGGAGTTTAAGGAACAGCGCTGCTTCCCTGTTGTAAACGGAAGCCCCGATCAAATCACAGGCGCGCTGTATCTTGAAGACCTTATTCTGGACTCGTCAAGGCCAAACCCTTTGGGGCTTCGCGCGATAATGAAGAAAGCCATGTTTGTGCCGGAAACAATGTCCGCGCTGAAGGCGTTTGAATCGTTTAAACAGGGACAGTCTGATTTTCTTTTTGTGATGGACGAGTACGGCGGCCTTGCCGGTATAATTTCCATCAGGGCGTTAGTTGAAGAAATTGTCGGCGAACTTTCAGCGCCTGCGTCAAGCGAAGAACCCCTTTTAAAACAGGAAGACGGCTCGTATCTTGCAGACGGAACGCTGAACATTGATGACGCCTCGCAGGCTCTGGGCCTTAGCGTCCTTGAAGAAGAAGGNGAATTTCACACGCTTGCGGGCCTTATCCTGCACCTTGCCGGAGAACTTCCCAAAGTCGGCGACAGTTTTGAATATCAGGGTTACAAATTNAAGGTCATAGACAAAGACGGCAACCGCATCGACAAACTTCTGATAACAAAGATAGAAAGTGTTGAATAAAGATTTATTTAAGGCGGGAGCGCAAAGCCTTACCGGCTCCTGTCCCGCCATCATTA
>WQTB01000071.1 GCA_009786495.1 Treponema sp. | reverse complement strand
ACTTTCTGTTTCGCGTTAATAATTTTTATTTTATTTATTACCGTTTTTCTTTTTATACATTTTATTTTTAACGAAAAACCATTATATGAAATTACTGTAACTCTGCTTCTTACAGTCCTTCCCTGTTATTCTGCAGTTCTGGGATTCGGATGGTTTTTGGCGCGTATACGCCCGTTTTTTCTTTACGCGTTAATTATTATCGTTTTAGTCGCGGGATTTTTTCCAGTTAATAATGTTTTTGATTTTTTCGCAGGCGGATATTTTAATAATGAGCCTCTTAACCTTCCCGCTGGAGCGGACGGTGAGCCTCCTTTTACGCTTTCTTTAAATTTTATTTATATCCGTATCATTTATTTTATTACAGGGGCCGCGGTTTTGTTTTTAAGCGTTATTCGCCGCCCTTATTAATCTTGCGGATGTTATTTCGTCAACTTCGTTCATCTGCGCGTTAAGCATTTTCTCGCGGTATTCGCTTTTCTGTTTTTCTTTTAATTTTTCAATTGCCTTTAGATCGCGGGACGCTTCAAGATAAATTTCCCTTTTTTCTTCAACAACCAGTTCCGCCTGCGCCGCTTTTTGCGAAAGAGAAGCGGCTTCCTGTTCAAGGCGCAGAATGTAAATATCCCAGGAAAGCATTTCATTCGTGCTTGAAAAACGCTGCGATGCCGCGTTATGATGCTTTAAAGCGGTGTTTTTTATTTCCATTTCGATTGCGCTTAACACGCTTATCGCCTGGCCAAGGGCGTTCTTGCATTCTTCCTCTTTGAATTTTCTTATCTGAAGAATTTTTTCAAGATTGAATTTAAATCTTCTCATTAATTATTATCGCTGTTGCTGTTGCTGTTGCCGTTAAATGAAGAAAAAAGCGCGGCGACAGAATCAAGAGCTCTTGCGGTATCCCTGTCATCGGACGGAGACGCTATCTGCGCGGTAACACTGCCGGCTCTTTCCCTTACTACAGAGCGCCCCGCGAAAACAAGTTTTTCATTGTTATCTGTCATTTCATCAGGGGGAATTTTTACGCCCGTAATCGCGGATATTCCTTCCAGCGTGTCCGCAAGAGACGAAGGCTCGTCAATATCCTGAATAAGAAAATCTTCTATCGGTACGTGNTTTGATATCGCTTCGTCTATTTCAGGGTTTGATCCCATGTGATACGCTCCGACATTTATCAGGTCTTCCGCTTTTGCGTANGCTGCCATGTTCCTGCGGATAATTCCTGCGGCTTTTTTGCTGCATCCGCCTGANACATAAGGNGCAAGACGCGAAATGCTTTGAAGCACGTCAATCGCCGGGTAATGATACGCCTGCGCCAAATCGCGNGATAACACGATGTGGCCGTCTAAGATTCCGCGCACAGTATCTGCGACAGGCTCGTCCATATCGTCACCGTCAACAAGGACTGTATACAAACCTGTGATGCTGCCTTTATCGGAAGTTCCCGACCTTTCAAGAAGTTTAGGCATTGAATCGAACATGCTCGGAGGAAAACCCCTTTGCGCGGGAGGCTCGCCTGAAGCAAGTCCTATCTCTCTCATCGCGCGCGCAAAGCGCGTAACAGAATCAAAAAGGAGCATAACGTCATTTCCCTGATCGCGGAAATATTCAGCTACGGCAGTCGCGACATAAGCGCCGCGAAGACGCGCCAAAGGAGGAGAATTGGAAGGCGTTACAATTAACACGCTGCGTTTAAGCCCTTCTTCGCCAAGATCGTTTTCTATAAAATCATTTACTTCACGCCCGCGCTCGCCGATAAGAGCCACTACATTAACGTCAGCGGTTGTGTTACGCGCAATCATCCCGAGCAGCGTGGATTTGCCGACACCTGATCCTGAAAAAATACCCAGGCGCTGTCCCTTCCCCACAGCTAAGAGTCCGTCGATTGCGCGAACGCCTGTCGTTATGCGCTCTGTTATGCGCTTTCTTTTAAGCGGGTCGGGGGGGCTCGCGAGAGCCGGATAAAAACACATGGATGATATATCGCCCTTTCCGTCNACAGGATTTCCAAGCGCGTCTAAAACCCTTCCTAAAAGTTTTTCAGATACCGGCACTTCAAGGCGCGTTCCAAGGCCAATTACCCTGTCGCCGACTTCGATTCCGTCTGTTTCTTCATATGCCATAAGCTGAACGATGTCTTCCCTTAGGCCGACAACTTCCGCTCTGATGTTTCCTCTTCCCTTGGGCGCGACAATTCTGCATACTTCGCCGATAATCGCCTGCGGCCCGCGGCTTTCTATTAATAAACCCTGCACCTTGCAGACCCTTCCTACATATTTAATCGGATCTGTTCTTTGCGTGTAGTCAAGGTATTTATCAAAAATTGAAGTTTCAACTAATTGCGTCTGCAAGCTGCCCTCCCCCAGCATCAAGCTTTAAATTAATTAATTCTGCGCTGCCTGATCTGTCTTCCTTTTGCCCATGTTTTCGAATTTTTCCAGAATCATTTTATCAGATTCCCTTTTGCCCTTTGTCGCCATCGTCGCAATTGCAGCTAACGCCGCGGAAGCCGTAAGCGCCGCGTTCGCCGCCGCGGACATTTCAGGCTCATCAGAATCAGACCCTGTATCGCCGCCGCGCGCGTTATCTGATTTAAGCGATCCTCCCTGCATTCCGCCGAACATTGAAATAGCGTCGTTAAGCGCGTTATCGTCACTTAACGGAAGCGATGAAGAATCAAGAAGCGATTTCGCGCTCATCAATGACGAAGTTGCGGCGAGATCCGCGTTAAGGTTGGCTGTTCTTATAACAGGCGGCGGAAGGTTGTCCTTTATGTTTGACCTAATCGGCGAGACTTCCAGAATCCTGCTTTCAAGCTCCGCAAGCTGGCTTGCGATGCGCGCGTCAATTTCGCCGAAATCGGTTTCTATAATACAGCCGCCCTTGTCAACAGTGCTGTCTTCCAGAACCTGAATTGATTTCGCGCCTTCCATAATTTTAATAAAGTCCTGCTTGTGTTCAGTCGCCAGCTCCAAATCTGAAAGATTAACCCTAATGATTATATTCCCTTTCGATTTCACCTTACGCAGGGCTTCAAGAACGTTTTGTATAACTATATTACGCTGATTTTCAGATAACACCTTTATAACTTTGCGCGTAATTAAAAGAACAAGGTCTACAACTTCCTTTTCGGTTTCTTTTAATATCTCTCCCCTTTTTTCCTGCGCGCGTTCAAGCACAACATGGGTTCTTTCAATAAGCCTGTCAACTTCGGTTTTACCGTCGGCGTAACCTTCGTCCCTTCCTTCGGTTTTTCCCTGTTCCAGCGCTTCCTTGCGCTCCGCGTCAAGATTCTGCTTCATGTTTTCTTCAAGTTCGCCAGCTCTTTTCTGCGCTTCTTCGATTATGCGCTGCGCTTCATCTTCCGCGCGCTGCTTTAATATCAGGGCTTCTTCGGACTGTTTTTTAGTTTCATCAAACGCGATTCTTTTCGCTTCATAAACGATTTTTTCCGCGTCGGCTCTCGCAGAAGAGATCATTTTTTCTTTTTCTTCTTCAAAGTGTCTTTTAAACATTTCCGCTTCGCGGCGAAGGTCATCCGCTGTCGGGCCATGGTATTCTTCAACCGCTTCAGCCACTTCCTCAGGTTCATCTTCCGCGGCAAGGTGCGATATTTCGGGAAAAGACGTCGGAGAATTAATTAATATTTTTTCTCCGACAGTTATCAATTCGTTTGTTCTGAATACAGCCTTTAGCATTTAACAACCTCTTTGGGGACAGACCTGTGTCTGCCCCCGTTTTAAAACTTAAACTACAAGTTCGTCTTCGCCGGCGCGCGCGACAACAATTTCGCCCGTGTCTTCAAGATGCCTGATTATCGATACAATTTTTTGCTGCGCTTCTTCTACGTCTTTTAAGCGTACAGGCCCCATATATTCCATGTCTTCCTTCAGCATGCTCGCGGCGCGCTTTGACATATTCTTGAATATTTTGTCCTGAACTTCCGAATCGACCGATTTGAGCGCTTTCGCGAGTTCCTGCGAGTCGACTTCGCGCATAACTTTCTGAATGGCGCGGTCGTCGAGCATAACGATGTCTTCGAATACGAACATTCTCTTTTTAATCTCTTCAGCTAACTCGGGGTCTTCGTCTTCCAGAGCTTCGATGATCTGCTTTTCAGAGGCGCGGTCTACAAGGTTAAGAATTTCTACGATGCTTTCAACGCCGCCCGCCGCGGTGTAGTCTTCGCTTGATAATGAAGAAAGTTTTTTCTCCAAAACGCGCTCTACTTCGCGCAGAACTTCAGGTGAAGTTCTGTCCATCGTCGCGATACGCCGCGCGACATCGCTTTGCACTTCATGCTGAAGATTCTGCAAAATAATTGAAGCCTTGTTGGGCTCAAGGTACGCAAGAATCAGCGCGATTGTCTGCGGATGTTCCTGCTGTATAAAGTTCAAAAGGTGCGCAGGGTCTGTGCGGCGTATGAAGTCAAACGGACGAACCTGAAGGCTCGACGTTAAACGGTTTATTATGTCGATGGCTTTCTGGCTGCCCAATGATTTTTCCAGAAGCTCTCTTGCGTAGTCAATGCCGCCCGTTGAAATAAACTGGCTTGCCTGCATGAGTTCCTGAAACTCCTGAAGGATCGCGTCTTTCTGCTCCGCGTCGATTGTTTCAAGGCGCGCGATTTCAAAAGTGAGCGTTTCAATTTCGTCTTCGCGCAGATATTTAAAAATCTCCGATGATATTTCAGAACCGATTGTCACCAAAAATATCGCGGCCTTCTGCCTGCCTGTATATTCTTTTACTCCCTTCTTTTTTGATCCGCCTACAGCGGCTCCGGGCGCTAATGCTGTTTTTCCCATGCTATTCCTCCAAAAGCCATGTTCTGATTAACTGGGCGGCATCTTCGGGATGTTCCTTCGCAAGGTTNATGGCGCTTTCCATCAGTTCCATCCTTGAACGTTCTTCCAGTGAAATGGATACTTCCATTCCGTCCTGTTCCGCCTCGGCCATCGCGCTTTCACGCAGCATCTGTTCGCGGCGCGCGCGTTCTTCTTCAGCAAGCCTTTTGCGTCTCTCCATCTCGCGGGAGATCATCCTGAACATCATAAAACCAAAAAGTATTAATGTCAAACCTATAATAAAAACTATTATAGTTGTTTGTATTTGTTTCTGCCTGAAATACGCGTCGTCTTCTTCCTTAAATTCGCTTGTGCGATCGACCGGAATATTTGTAACTATTACAGAGTCGCCTCTTGCGGTATTGTAGCCTATCGCGCCCCTGATCAGTTCGTCCGCGTAGCGGAGAATATCCTGCGACACAGGAGTATACTCCCTTTCAATGGTGCCGTCCGGCAGAACGACAGGGTTTCCCTTGGAATCGTATTTCCACTTCCATACGCCGTCGATGTTAACTGAAACTGTTACGCGATCAATCGACGGGCTGCGCTCTTCNTGAATTTCGCGCTGGTTAATTTCAAAGTTTGAAGTGCTTGTAGTCTGCGTCATTTCNCCGTAAAGNTTTGACATATCCCTGAACGCGGGAGCTACCTGCCCTTCAACGCCGGCGGGTCCTTCGGGATTAAAGCCTGTTCCCCTCCATGTGGTTTCGGAAACAGATTCTGCGATTAAAAGAGATTCTTTTACAATGGAATCGTCATAAGGCAGCCCGGGCGTTCTTTCCTTTATCGTAACAGGAAAGCTTTCCGTTGTGCCGATGGTTTTTTGCGACATATCCATTTCTATTTTAATGTTAAGATCGCGAACGCGGCTTGAAGAAAAAATTCTTTGAAGCGACGTCAGTATCGCGCCGCGGTAATGTTCTTCAAGACGGCGGATAAGGCGCGATTCCTGTTCGATAATCGCGAGCCTGTCAGCCGCGGCAAGGCCCTGAAAATCATTTAACTGAACGCCTGTGTGATCCGTTATTACGATGTATTCAGGCTGAAGCCCTTCAATCGCGAACTGCAGAAGCTTCTGAATGCCTTCTATCTTGCTGCGGTTCTGCGGAGAAATTGTAATGTCGCTGCCGGGGCGCGGCGTTATGCGAACGCTTACGCTTACGGGATTTTGTTCGGAACTGAAAAGCCTGTCCTGCGGCCAGACAATCTGTATCCCGACATCGTCAACATCTTCTATCGCCCTTATGTGTTCAATTATCATTCTTTCCTGGGCGCGCTGAAAATTGACATTGCGCTCAAAATCGGTGATTGTCCATCGCTCCCTGTCGAAGACCGCCCACGGATCAATCCCCGTGGGAATTAAATCTTCCCTGATAAGGATCGTTCTCATTCTGCGCGCCGTGGATTCGTCCGCTACCTGCACAAGCCCTGTAGGAGAAATTGTCACTTTAACATTTTCCTGATTAAGGCGCAGGATGATCCTGTCAAGCGCGGCTTCGTCCCTGATCGGCGCGTCAATAACCGAAACAAGCACAGGCGACCCTGACACCCTGAACAGCACAACTACAACGGTTAAGAGTAAAACCGCAGCAAGAGCGATAATAATCCGCTGTCTCATGGACCATCCTGCCCACAGCGCGGTTATCTTGCTCAAGAATTTTTTAAAAAAATCATTCATATCCCCCCCCTGAATACCGCTTTCCGGCGAAAGCTGTTTATATAAAAATGTTTTATCTTGTATTAATCAAATCTCTCCAGCCCTGAACAAGCCTGCTTAAAACATTGCGCGTAATGTTAAGCGCCATGCTCGCTTCAGCCTGCGCGATTGTTATGTCGTGAATATCCACAGCGTCAGGATTGATTATCGCTTCCTGCTGCAAATCGCTTACGTTTAACTGCGACACTGATACCTTATCAAGCGCCTGCAAAAGCGCGTCTTCAAACGAGCCTGCCCGGGTGACAGCTCCCGCTCCCGTTTTATCCCTTAAATTAAGGATATTATTGCCGCTTCC
>WQTB01000070.1 GCA_009786495.1 Treponema sp. | reverse complement strand
TTGCTTGCCCACACAAAAGACGATCTTCTGGAAACGGCTGTAATGCGCGTCCTTCGCGGCTGCGGCCCCGGCGGTCTTGCAGCGATGCCGCCTGTCAGCGGGAAACCTGATTATGTTATCGCCCGTCCCCTGCTTACGATTAGCGGCGCCTTTGCGCGGTGTTATCTTGAAGCGAAAAATATCGCATGGCGCGAAGATTCAACCAATGCCGGCGACAAATTTACGCGTAACAGGATACGGCGGCGGCTTATCCCGTTATTGGATGAAAACTTTCCTTCATGGAGAACCGGAACCGCCGCGATGGCGCAGACACAGTCGCTTGCCGCGGACTTTATCGCGAAGGAAGCCGGGGTCCGTATTAAATGGGAAACGCCGCAAAAGTTTCCGCACAAAGACGCAGTGGAAACAGGCGAAGCTGCTTTCTTTTCGCAGCCGCAGATAATCCGCGAAGAAGCTGTTTATCAGGCGATAACCGGCGCTACGGGTGAATCTCTTCAGATTAAAACCATAAAAAGAAAAGTTGTCAGAAAATTTTGCGAAGGCGGCATAAACTCGGCAGACCTTGGAACGGTAAGAATCAGGCGGGAAAAAGGTAAAATATTTATTTTTAAAACGCGCAAGGAATATTTTGAAAAAGGAATTTCAAGGTTGATAAAATAAGGTTCATCGGCATATTATTATGAAGGAGACAAAATGAAATTACTGCGCGTATTAAAAGAAACATTTTTAGCCTCGCTTCCGCTTGCCGTAATTACAATTATTGTATGCTGTTTTGTTTCTCCGATGAATACGCTGTTTGATTATATCAAGCTGATTATAGGTTATTCNGGNGTTGTTATAGGCCAGTCGATTTTTCTTGTCGGTCTTGACGTNAGCATTCTGCCGATCGGGAAATCTGTCGGCGAGTCGCTTGTTAAATTTAAAAAAGTTTTTTTTATCATTTTTTTCGGTTTCCTGTTCGGNTTTCTCGCCGAGTCCGCGGAACCGGCNTTGACGGTTTTCGCGCGGCAGGTCAATTTAGCGATGGATTATATCAACGAAAGGGTGATGATTGTCGTTATGGCGTCCGGAATCGGGATGTTTGTCGGCTTCGGGCTTTACCGNATATTAAAAGACATCAATATAAAAATTGTTTTCGCGGTTCTTTACATCGCTGTTTTCGCCCTTGCGATCTTTACTCCGGCGGAATTTGTCGGCGTCGCGTTTGACGGAAGCGGCGCGACAACGGGCGACATCTCGGTGCCGTTCATGCTTGCNCTGGGAATCGGCGTCGCCGCGACAATGTCAAGGCATAAATCTGACGANGACATTTTCGGCATTATCGGGCTTGCTTCTGTCGGGCCNATNTTGACCGTGTTCATATACGGAATTATTTTTAGGATGACTCACGGCGGAAGCATACCTGCCCCGAACGCCGATTACGCGCCGGGCGCCTCGGAGAGTTTTCTTCATACAACCCTGTTTAATTTACAGGGCGTTACGCTTGCCCTTGTTCCGATTGTGATAGTTTTTTTACTGTTTCATTTCTTTTTAATCAAACTTAACAAAAAAGATTTTAGAAGGGTGCTGCTGGGCATTATCCCTGTTTTCGCGGGGCTTTTAATTTTTCTTACATGCGTCGATTTTGGTTTTGCTTTCGCGGGCCAGCACATCGGCAATTCGTTCTTCGCCGAAGGAAGGCCCCACTGGTTTAAATGGATGCTGCTCCTTGTCGGTTTTATCCTCGGCGGCGCCATCACTTTGTCAGAGCCTGCCGTTACAGTCCTTGGAAACCAGATCGAAGAGATAACCAAAGGCCACATAAAACAAATGACAATCCGCATGACGCTCGCAATCGGCCTTGGCTTCGCTTCGGTTTTGTCGGTTATTAAAATAATCACCCAGATTAATATTCTTTGGTTCCTTGTGCCTCTGTATGCCATAGCGTTGATCATGATGAAGTTTTCGTCCAAAATGTTCGTAGGGCTTGCTTTTGATTCTGGCGGCGTTACAGCCGGCGGATTGTCTTCGGCGTTTTTAACGCCGTTCGCCCTCGGGATTGCGCAGGCAGTCCGCAATACGGTGGAAGCTTCGGGCGGCGTTCCGCAGTCGATACTGACAAACGGTTTTGGCATTATCGCTTTTATGTCGGTGATGCCGTTAATNGCCGTGCAGACGCTTGGCGCTGTTTATGAATGGCAGTTCAGGAAGATGAAAAAGCAGATTGACAAAGAAGANCTGGATGAACTTGAACTGCTTGGCAGCTTCGCTCATTCTGAAAATGTAACGGAGGATTAAAATGTCTAATGAGGCGAAAACGGAAGAGAAGCTGAAGCTGCAATACATGGTAATAATCGCGGGGCGCAATCTGAAGGACAGGCTTCTTACCGCAATGTCAGAAAAAAAATGCCATGTTATAAATATTATTTACGGCAAGGGAGCTGTTAACGCGGGTTTTTTAATGGACGCCCTTGGCCTTACGCATGAAGAGAACAAGATACTGGTTACATGCCTTTTATTGAATAATAAAGCCGATGATGTTTTTAAGATGCTGACAGACGAATTTCAATTTGACAAACCAAACACNGGCATCGCGTTTGTAGTGCCTGTAGAAAATTTGCTATATTAATCAGGGAGTATTTGAAAATGGAAACCGGGAATGACATGAAAGCGCTTTATATTGTTGTCAGCGCGGGGCATACAGACGAAATAATGGAAATCCTTCGCGCCGGCGGCGTATCAGGCGGCACCATAATCGGCGCAAGGGGCGAAGGCTCGCACCACCGTTCGTTCATGGGAATTACGCTTGATTACGAGCAGGAGATTATCATAAGCATAGCGGAAAAGAAAATTGCCGATCAGATTATGATCGATATTCAAGAAAAAGCCGGATGGAAAACTGAAGTCAGGGGAATTTGCTACATGCTGCCTGTAGATAAAATCATCGGGTTAAGGCCGCAGGAATAAATGGGGAGTAATAATGTTTGATCCAAAAGACAATATGCCTGAGCGAGGACCGTCTCAGCTTCGAAAACCAAGCGGATTNGCGCTGGTGTTTTTTCTGATAATAACAGGGCTTTTTATCGCGTTTTTTTTCAGGGGCGGCAGTTCGTCNGTAATGAGCATTTCTTATTCGGAATTCATGCGCTTTGTAAACAATAACCAGATTGATTCAGTCACAATTAACGCGAATGATACCATCGATATTTACATGAAAAACAGCACCGCCTCAGGCGCGTCGCATTACAGGACTGTAATCCCCTATAACGACACTAACCTTTTAACTGTGTTAGGTGAAAGAAATGTCAATATTTCCGGAGCTCCCGCGACTGTCAGCCTTTGGCGCGTTCTGCTTGATCTGCTTCCGTGGATTTTCTTTATTTTGATTATCGTTATGATGTTCAGAAACATGCAGGGCGCGGGAATGAAAAATTTTTCATTCGGCAAAAGCAGGGCGAAGCGCTATCAGGATGAAGGCAAGAAGGTAAGTTTTTCCGACGTCGCGGGGCAGAAGGACGCGAAGTTTGAACTTGAAGAAGTTGTCGAGTTTTTGAAGAACCCGCAGAAATTTACAAAGATGGGCGCGCGTATTCCAAAAGGCGTTCTGCTTGTGGGAATGCCGGGAACAGGAAAAACTTTGATGGCGCGTTCTGTCGCGGGCGAAGCGGGCGTAGCTTTTTTTCATATGTCAGGCTCCGATTTTGTCGAAATGTTTGTCGGCGTGGGCGCAAGCCGCGTAAGGGATCTTTTTGAGCAGGGACGCAAAAGCGCGCCGTGTATAATTTTTATTGACGAGCTTGACGCTGTCGGGCGCACAAGGGGAGCGGGCTACGGCGGCGGTCATGACGAGCGCGAGCAGACATTAAACCAGCTCCTTGTTGAAATGGACGGCTTTGATTCAAAGGACGGCGTTATAATTCTTGCCGCGACCAACCGTCCCGATGTTCTCGATCCCGCGCTCCTTCGCCCGGGACGTTTTGACAGGCAGGTGGTTGTCGCGATGCCTGACATAAAGGAACGCGAAGCCATACTGCAGATTCATTCTGCGAAAATTCCCTTAAACAAGGAAATTGATCTTGCGCGCATCGCAAGAGCGACGCCGGGAATGAGCGGCGCGGATATCGCGAACCTTGTTAATGAAGCCGCTCTTTTCGCCGCGCGCAGGGATAAAACTGAAGTTGAAGTTTCCGATTTTGAAGAAGCGCGCGACAAGGTGCTGATGGGCGTCGCGCGAAAAACCCTTGTCGTTTCCGACAAGGAGCGTCGTATGACCGCAATCCATGAAGCGGGGCACGCCCTTCTTCATTATTTTTTAAAGAACGCCGATCCGCTTCATAAGGTTACGATTGTGCCGCACGGGCGCGCGCTTGGAATGGCGATGTCGCTCCCCGAAGAAGACAGCTACAGCCGCGCGAAGGGCTGGATAGAAGATCGTATCGCGATCTGCTACGGCGGCTGGCTTGCGGAAAAACTTTTTTATGATGAGACAACAACGGGAACCAAGAATGACATCCAGCAGGCGACTGAAATGGCGCGTAACATGGTCTGCGAATGGGGCATGGCGGATGAAATGGGCCCTGTCGCGTACGGACAGGAAGAAGAGCCGATTTTCCTTGGCAAGGAAATCGCGCGCCACAAAGACTATTCTGAAGATACCGCCCAGAGAATTGACAAGGCGGTTACAGGCATTCTTGATCGCGCAAGGGAGAACGCAAGAGCAATCATTGACAGCCGCAAAANCGAGCTTGAAAAACTCGCGGAAGAACTCCTTGCGCGCGANACTTTNGTTGATGAAGAAGTCCGNAAAATTCTCGGGCTTCCCTTAAAAGCGGAGACCGCATGATTAAAANGAAAGGAAGCCGCGGGTTTCTTTTATTAATTTTTTTTCTTTCCATAAACCTTTACGCGCAGCAGTATCCGGGCGGCCGCGATGATTCGCTTCCCGCCCTGCAGTACGCNCTTTATGTNCAGGAATTTATCAATGAAGGAAAATGGAGCGAAGCGTTTGCCGCTGTCCGCAGGGCAGGCGATTTCGCCAACGCGTCATCTGACATTTCNTACCAGTCCGCTCTATGCAGGCTTAATGCCAATGACAGCTTAAACGCCGTAATTTTTGATCTTGATTCCGCGATACAGACAAACCGCTGGACAATCCATAACGAGAACAGCGCTCTTATGTTAAAAGCGCAGACGTTGATTATTCTGCGCGATTACTACGGCGCGGTTTCGTGCCTTAATATTATCGGCTCGCACGCGGAAAGCAATGCGCAAATCAGGGCGGACGCCGAGATGATGCGCCTGACCGCGCTTCGCNGCATCGCNCTTGGCGCGGGCGGAAATCCGCAGACNCTTGCGGTTTTCAGAAGCGGCGTTTTAAACGCGATGGACAGGTATCCCCGCGATCCGCGCCCGCTGCGCATTTTTTTTGAATATGCCGCAAGCTCCGTTATGGGAGCGAACAGGCTGCCGCAGATATCAAGCCTTCCTGACAGCGACATAAATCTCCTTGATCTTGCGATAAGGCGGCTTCCTTTCCTGCTTGATACCGATCCTGATCTCGCGTGGATGGCGGCGCCTTTTATGAGAGATACGGATGCCGCCCGCCGCACTTTGTCTTCATATAGATCGGGCGGACTGTCTTCGCAGTTGGGTTTTATTCCCAATCCCGCTTCGATACCGCCTGCGTTAAATCTTGGACTGATAAGCGATCGAGCCGCGATCGAAGAGCTTTTTATGCTGCGATCAAATCAGGAATTAACGCTGGATAAAAAAATCCTTACCGATACCTACGACATGCTGCGAAGCGAAGAAGGCCGCGATTTGTTTACGCTGAGGCTGCTTAGCTTTACAGGTTATATAATCACCGATGAAGAACGCGACGGTTACGCAGAAAATTCCGCTTATTACCGCAACGGATTAATTGTACATTCAACCCATTATTTTATTCAGGATAACGTTACTGATATGTATATGGATTACGGCCTTAATTATGATCCGCAGAAATTCACCGTTCCGGTTTTGGGGCAGACTCAAACGCGCGCGGAAATTATCTGGGAACGTTATCCGTCAATAATACAGGCAAGGTTTGGCAATGAAACTTTTAACTTCGGCCCCGCGAATTTCCAGTACGCGCCTGTTTCGTTAATCGAACTTGGCGGCAGTAATTCTTTTAACAGTATTTTATTTCCTGTTATTTCAAACCGGTATGTTGATATTACATACAGAACTCTAGTTTCGTTCTGCTCAACGCTGACGCGGCCAAGCCTTGAATTTGACGGCGCGATGGAAACAATTTTTTTATCAGGCGGAGTGATTCAATATGTAACTGAAGAAATAAACGGAATGCAGATTTCTGTTACAGAGTTTGACAGGGGTCTGCCTTCGGTACAGTATATCGATATCGATCTGGACGGAAGAATGGAAACAATCCGCCGTTTCAGGCGTCCGCCTTCCGATTATGTGTGGCAGGATTTATTTGATTACCGCAGGCTGCTCGCTTCATCTGAAAGTGACTTCCGCGGAGACGGGCGTTTCAAGACGATGGAAGTGTATCAACTTGACGGTTCAATTGTTTATTATTATGACCTTGACGGTTCGGGAACAATGAATTATTCGGAAATAAGAAATTAAGTATGGATAAGAAGTCAGCAATTTTTTTTATTGTAATATTGATTATTTTTTCGGGCTGCAAAAGCATTGAATACGACGAATCAGCGCGCAGAACAACAACCGTAAGGCTGAGCGATATTGAAAGCTGGCTTTATGAAAGTCCTTTAAACGCGATAAATCTAATCAACATTTACAAAGAAATTTATTCTACAGCGGATGATCATCAAAGCGAAGACTGGTTTACGCTTGTTGAATTTGAAAAAGAAGCGGTGGAAAATCT
>WQTB01000069.1 GCA_009786495.1 Treponema sp. | reverse complement strand
GGCGGCATTACAATTTCCCAGGACGCGTCCACTTCCATGATCTACGGAATGCCTGAAGCTGCGTATAACACAGGCTGCGTAGACATGGTTCTTCCGTTAAATAAAATCGCAGGAAAACTTCTTGAGCTTTCAGGAGGCGGAACATGACTTCCCCTTTATTGACTGAAAAGAAAAATCATNCCAATTCTNATTCATTAAACAAGGAAATAAATACAGGCGTTCCGCGGGATGTTTTAAAGAACCCCGCTCTATTATTTTTATATTACAGAATAGAGCAGATACTTGGAATTAAAGCCGGAAGCGAACCGCTTGAAAAACTTAACAGCTATCTTGAAACACATTGCGGCGCTTCGTTTATTGAAGACCCTGCGTCTTACGAGTATCTTCTTACATCCCGCGAGCAGATTTTTTCCATCGCAAAATTTCTTACAGTAAATGAAACTTATTTTTTCAGGGAGAGCGCTCATTTTGATCTTCTTGCCGGCATTATTCCCGATATGATAAAAGCAAACAGTTCCATAAGCATTTGTTCTGCCGCAACTTCCATCGGATGCGAAGCTTACAGCATCGCGATGTTTCTTGACTATCTTCAGAATGAAGGACTTGATTTTAATTATTCAATCGACGCGTTTGACGTCAGCGCGCAGGCGATAGAAACCGCGCAAAACGCGCGTTATACGTCAAACACGATAAGGGCCGACGGACTTTCATGGAAGCATATACTTGATTCATATCTTCAAAGAGACAAAGACGAGTACGTTATTCCGCAGAACATCAGAAGGAAAGTCCGTTTTTTTACACATAACATTATGCGCGGCCTTGACAGGCAATATGACATAATATTTTTCAGAAACTCTTTGATTTATTTTTCGAAAAAAAACAGGTATCAGGTTATTAATAATCTTGTGGAATCCCTTAAAAATAACGGCCTTTTATTATTCGGAATCTCTGAAACCGCTTCCGCGAAACATCATTCGCTTTCCAACCGTTATCTGCAAAATGTTTTTTACTTTCAAAAAACAGGAGCTGTAAGCTTGCTTGAAGAGCTTCCCGATAACTGCATAAGAAAAATCGATTTGGATAAATTTCCCGGTTTAAAAACTCTTAATCAAAATGAAACTTCTTTTGGTTTAAAAGGCGGTTCAAACGCAGAAAACGTCCAAAAATATATCAATGCCGATAATAAAAAAAACAGCGAAGCAAATCTGGATTTAAAGGAAATTTCTTTAATCCTGACAAATGACGAAGGTAAAGAAAACGCGCATAACGTATTAAAAATGATTCATGACAATAATATTCCAGATTCCCTTTACGCAAGCCGCTTTGCGGCAGCCGCGATTTATTTTTTAAACTCTGGGGATTTTAAAGGATCAGATAAAATAATTTCCTTTCTTGAAGAAAAAGCTTCAGGATGTTACGCGAAATTCCTTCGCGGTGAATATTATTTTCTTCAGGGGAATCTGAAGGAAGCTGAAAAATATTATCAGGAAGCAGCCGTAAAGGAAAGATTTTTCTGGCCCGCGTTTTACAGGATACAGAGCCTTGCCGCTGAAGGAAACCCTGTAAGGCATGAATATAAAATTAAAAAAACAATCGAGAGCATTAAACTTTTTCAGGACATGCAATCCGGCGGGCATGGCTATGAGTGTTTTATGGGCGGTTTTTCGCATGATTACTTTCGCAGAATTCTTGAAAAAAAACTTGTCTGATTTTTTTATTGTATTGTTTTTTATATAGAGGTGTTATATGAATGTAAAGAATTTAAAGATTGTGACAAAATTGATTTTAAGCTCATGCGTGTTTATCATTCCGCTCGGTATAATGCTTTTTTCCATTGTTTCCGTTTCTCTTGCGTCAATATCAAGAGATCAAAAAGAAATAAACGGCCTTGAAGTCCTTCGCCCCGCCGCCGCCTTAATGCAGATAGTTCCGCAGTATTTAAGAATAACAGTTGACAACGCATCAGGCGATCTTGAATATGTTAAAGAACAAACTGAAAAATTAATCGCAGAGCTTGAAGAAAAATATACAATGTTTTTCGGCGATTCTGTTTACATTGTATCGCCTTATTCTATCAATGAAAACTGGAATCATCTTATAAATACAAAAATACGCGATACTGTTTTCTGGGCGTACAGACAGTTAATGCAGGACTTTTTAAAAATAATCGCCTATGTCGGCGATGTTTCAGGGCTGATAACAGACAATGATATAGGCAACGCCTATTTAATCGCGGCAACGGTTCATGAACTTCCGCAGGCGCAGGAAAGAATGGTAATTATCGGAAATCTTTTAAGAACTGTAGAAGACGGCGCCTTTACATTAAGGCGCAGGGAAGAGCTCCAGCTTAACCTTGATCTTTTAATACATTCAGATAACGCGCGAATTCAAAACAGGTTTAACTCAGCCGGAATGCTTTTTATGCAAAACTCTGATTCGCTTGAATCGTTTGAACAGCTTCTAAAAACATGCTACGACAGGCTTTCCTATTTCGCCTCTTCAGTGGAAGATTATTTTAACGCGCCCGAAATTGACCCTGACAATTTATGGGCGCTTTATGAAATTTCGAGTAACGCGAATAATTCCATTTACAGGCTTCAGGACGCTTCCTTGATACATCTGGGATGGCTTATAAAAAACAGGATATCGTCTAATTACCTTCGCCTTTTTTTATCGCTTTCCGCGGCGATTATAGCGACGCTTTTTGCGTTCGGAATAATTACATATACTACGCTTGGAATAAGAAAATCAACTTTAAATATGGGAAAAGTTTTCAGGCAGCTTGATAATAACGATCTGGATGTAAAAATAGAAACGCAGTCAAATGACGAGCTTGGCGAATTTATGACAGCGCTGAAAGGTTTCCTCGGTAAATTGCAGGTAACATTCCTTTCATTTAATAAAAATACGTCAATGGTAACTAACTCTGTAATTGAGCTTTCATCGTCCGCAAAACAGATAACGGCTACCGCGAACGAACAGTCTTCAAGCGTTTCAGAAATTGTAAGCACAATGGAAAACAACAAGGAGCTTTCGACACAGGCGGCTGAGAAAACCGAAGAAGTTGCGGCTCTCGCGGGCCACACGCGGGAACTGAGCAAAAGGGGAGCCGATCTCCGCGATGTAAACGAAGAGATGATGCTTGATATAAGAATCCAGAACGCCAAAATTATTGACATTATAAGAAACCTTGCCGATATGCTTTCAAGAATTGACGAATCAGTTGCGCTTATCGATACAATAGCAGATCACACAAAAATAATTGCGTTTAACGCCGCGCTTGAAGCGTCTTCGTCAGGCGAAGCAGGCGCAAGGTTCTCTGTTGTCGCCTCTGAAATAAGAAGATTCGCAGATAACGTAGTTGAGTCTGCGTCTGAAATAAAAGAAAAAATCTCAGAGCTGCATGAAGCGTCCCATACGTTAATGCTAGAGGCAAACAACGGAACGCTGATAATCGACGAAGGCTACTCAAGAATGGTTGAGCAAAAAGAAGTTTTTGAAAATATTGTGGAAGCGTCTCAAAATGTCGCGATAAGAACACAGCAGATATCAAATTTAAGCAAACAGCAGGAACTCGCTTCCGCCCAGGTGTTTTCCGCCCTGAAAGAAATATCGTCAGGCGTAAGCCAGTTTGTTTCCGCGACCAACATGACTTCGGCCGCTGTTGAAAAANTTAACATAATGTCAGAAGAGCTCCTTGAAACGCTTGAAATCTATCACATAACAGGCAGAGAGTGAATATGCCGATAGAAAGAGAAAAATATACAAAGCATTTTGTCGATGAAGGACTTGAAATTATCAAAACGGTGGAAACCCTTGTCTTTGATATAAAAGACGGCGTTTCTGTCGAAGACGATCTTGCCACACTTCTTCGCGGACTTCATACAATGAAAGGCTCGTCAAGAATGCTTGAATACAAGCGCATAGAAGATTTAAGCCACAGTCTTGAAAGCGTATTTGTCGCTGTAAGGGAACAGCGGATCGGCCTTTCGGAAAACGCGGTAAAACTTGTACTTTCGTCACTTGATCTTTTAAAAACCGCTTTTAACGGGTTATTTGAAACAAAAGACGACGATGTAGACGTTCATGAATACGTAAAAAATCTTACTCTTCTTGCATCTAACGAAGAATACAGTCTTGTAAATATAAATAAAGACGCTTTAGATTCACCTGCAAAAACATCTGCCGTGTTAAAACAGGAAGCCGCGGAAAACGCGCAGCCTGAGAAAAAAAGGGATTCAAAGCATGAATCCATCCGCCTTTCGCTTGAAAAAATCGACGGCATTATTAAAAGCATCGCAACCCTTCAGACGCTGGAAATACAGGCAAAAAGCATCTGGCAAAGCAGTATAGCGTTAAGCGCCATGATAAAAGAATTTTCCGTCGTTTTTAAAAGCACAGGAAAACCTGATCCTGTTATGCTTTCAGATATAAGAAAATTTGAAAGGTCAAGCGAAAGGCTCGGTTCTGCGCTTAGAAATTACGCAATAGACGCAGGGAACAGCATAAGGGGCGCGTACGACAGCGTAATTTCTCTTCGCACGCTTCCTGTTTCAACAATTTTTGATTCTTATCCGCGTTATATATATCAGCTTTCGCAGGAACTTGGAAAAAAGGTGCAGCTTAATGTTGAAGGCAAGGAAAATGAAATCGATAAAAACATAATTGAATCGATGTCTGATGTTTTTCTTCACATGGTGCGTAACGCGCTGGATCACGGTCTTGAAACGCCGCAGGAACGGATTGCTTCGGGAAAAAACGAAACCGGAAATCTTTCAATAATCTGTTCCCGCGAAAGCGGAAGCATGAAAATTATTATTTCTGACGACGGAAGGGGATTAGATCACGAAAAAATAAGAAAGAAAGCCGTAAAGGAAGGATTTGTTTCTGAAGTTGTCGCGTCGGGACTTACTAAGGAAGATCTTACTAATTTTATTTTTCAAAGCGGTTTTTCCACATCAAAGGAAGTAAGCGGGGTTTCCGGAAGAGGCGTCGGCATGGATGTCGTACGCGAAACTGTTGAATCTCTTAAAGGAAGCATCGTTGTTGAAAGCGCAAAAGGAGAAGGAACAATTTTTACAATTATGGTTCCCCTATCCATTGCCGCCCTTATGGGATTTCCTGTCGAATGCAGCGGAATGAAATTATAATACCCGCGAACTTTGTCGATAACATTATACTTTTAAACAGGGAAGACATTATAACAGTCGTTGACAGGCCTGAAATAAAATATAACGACAGAATTATAAAACTTTATTATTTAAGCCAGATACTTCATATAAAAGAAGATATCGGAAATCCCGTCGACATTATTTTTATTGTGATAATACGTTCATATGAAGATATCGCAGCCCTTGCGGTTGATAATATCGAAAGCATGAGATCGGTTATTTTAAAAACAATGCCCGCCTTTATGGAACACATAAACGTNTTTTCAGGAATTATCCTTAATGAAGATTATGAGATGGTCAGCGTGCTTCATGTTCCCACNATAATAAAAATGGCAAAACGCGTTAAAACAATTGATATTAAAAAAAGAAATATTGAACTTGAAAGATCAAGAAAAACAATACTTGTCGTTGACGACTCTCTTCCNACCCGTGAAATTGAAAGNGAAATTCTTCAGTCGGAAGGATANAATGTTGATACAGCTTCGGACGGCGCGCAGGCGCTTAAAGCCGCNAAACAAAAACACTACGACCTTATCTGCACNGACCTTAACATGCCTGTAATGGACGGCTTTATGCTGATTGAAAACATCAGGAATAATGACGAGCTTGCGGACATTCCGATAATTGTCATTTCTTCAATCGCCGTAGAAGAAGAAAGGCAGCGGGTTTTTTCTCTTGGTGCGTCAGGATATATAATAAAAAATTCTTTTAATAACCAGAATCTCCTTGAAAACGTAAAGGAACTTATCGGAGGCTCAGGTGAGCGGTGAAATAAAAAGAATATTAATAATGGAAGACTCTGACATATTCGCTGATGTTTTATCAGGATCATTTGACCCATCGCGCTATGTTCTTCAAAGGGCCGTTAACGGATTTGACGGCATTAAAAAAGTATACAGTTTTCTGCCGCATTTAATAATCACCGATATAGAAATGCCTTTATTAAAAGGCTACCATGTTACGCGCCTTTTAAAAGCGCGCAGACACACTAAAACAATTCCTGTTATCATGTTTACAACTCTCGGGCAGACAAAAGATAAATTCTGGGGATTACAGTCGGGATCGGATTTTTTTATTGAAAAATCTCCCGGCAATCTAAAGCCGCTTATGGATGCAGTAGAAAATATTTTATCGAAAGATGAAAATATCGACTTTGGCTCTATTGAGCGTGAAGGAAAAAAAATAAATGACGAGTCTATAATCGAAATTGTAAATAATCTTCTTGACAATAAACTTTTTCAGACGACAATTATCGGGCTTCTTGCGGACCTTTCAGGCAAGGTTCATTCAATGAATAAGGTCGCGCGCGAAATCCTGGAGCTTTTGACAAATATCTGCGAAGTTGAAATTGTGTCATTATTAATCTGCGGAAACAACCGCCAGCTTTATTCCTATACGTCAAATTTCAGCGGATTTACAGGAGATATATCAAAAAATTTCAAAGGTATCTGCACAGCCGACTTTAATAATATTTTTCCGGAATATAAATTTATCAACGACAATTCAAACGAATTTTATCCGTCAGGAAAATATGAAAAAAAAATATCGTCATATATTTCCCTTCCTCTNATTATAGCCGGAAAAAATTTCGCATCCGTTCATATAGGAAATACAATTAATGATTATTTTTCNCCCGGGATTATGGAAAANTTGAATGTTTTTCTTGCGTCAGCTTCTCCTGTTATNGCCAATGCGCTTTCAATGCATGAAATGAAAGAACTTCAGATAAACACAAGGACGGCGTTTGCGCGTTATGTTCCCGCGGATGTAATGGATCAGATTATTAATGATTCTGT
>WQTB01000068.1 GCA_009786495.1 Treponema sp. | reverse complement strand
AAAAGATCAGTTGACGCAAAATCCTTATAACTTGACCCCGGCCGTCTGTGGGAAAGCAGCTCAAGACCCTTTAAAATGTCGGATTTTCGCGAAGAAATTTCATTTTCAACACCAAGACGCGGTACGCGCGAATCAACAAGAAGGAATCTGAAGCGTGAAAACGGCGATTTTATCAGTTGCATGTCGTCATTCTCTGAATCGTAGAGAAGAAATTGATCTTTTCGCGCCATCAGGCAGACAAGATAATCTGCAAGCGGCGTAGAATTGCCGAAAATCGCGAAATGCGCGTCTTTTAACCTGCGCGCCATATCCATATCGCTGATTTGATAGCGGAAAAGACTTCTTAACGCGGTTGCCGCCGCAGTTTCTATCGCTGTAGATGAAGCAAGCCCGATGTGCTGCGGAATATCGCCGCAGAATGAAAAATTGAGCCCTTTCATCGGATAACCCAATTCGATAAAAAGGTAAATCGCGGGTTTTAAATAATTCGCCCACCTGTCTTCGCGCCTGTATTTAAGGTTTACAAGCGTACTTCTCTTGCGTTCGTTTAAATCCGCGGCATAAAAACGGAAGGAATTGTCTTTTCTTGGGCTTACAGCGACGTGAATGAAGCGGTCAATAGCCGCTGAAAGGAATAAACCGGATTCAGATTCATTTTTATCGGTATTTTCTTCTGTTTTCTGCTTCAGATTCGGCGCAAATTCGCCAAGAAAATGAATTCTTCCGGGCGCTTCGGCAATTGCAACAGGCACAGGCGGCTGTTTTTCACTCGATTGATGCGAAGCGGAGCCAGAATGCTGGAAACTGCGCTGTGTGGACATAGAAAATCCCTGAGAACCGGTCTTTTTTAAAGCCGTCCGCGGTTCAATTTCATATTCTTTCCGGTGAATCTGACCGATTGCCAGCATTTATACCCTCACAGCTGTTTTGTAGTTATCTTATCAAAATAAAAAAATTATTACAATGGTGTATTTTATAATATTTTGTTATAAATTAATATTCATTGGCATATTTTATTGCCAGATTGTCAAATAACATAAATAATCAAATCTAAGGTAGCTTTTCTAAATACTGAAGTTTTGAAAAAGCTTCAAATAATAAAAACTTATTTAATATTCAGGTTACAGGGAATGGAAATGTATTTAAGGAATGATATTGAAAGCGTGTGTTTGAAAATTTATATACCATTGACAATTTTTTTTTTTAATTTTAGGGTTAAAAAATGGAAATTGTACTTGATGCCAGCGCAATTATTGCTTTTATTGCTGATGAGCCAGAAGCTCAAATAGTTATAAATTATACTAAAAATGCTGCCATAGTTTCTCCAAATATAATATCCAGTGAAATTGCTAACGCTTTAACAAGAATGATGAAGAAAAAAATAATTACATCAGAAGAACAAATGCTTAATTTAATTAAAAATTTTAAGTTAATACCAATGAAATTAATAGAAATCGATCTTGAAAAAGCATTGCAAATTGCATGGCAAAATAATTTATATGCATACGACGCTTTTTATTTAGAGATTGCAAAAAGATTACGATTACCATTGATAACATTTGATACAGTAATGGCAAAAATTGGCAAAACACTTGGTCTTAATATTTTAGGAGGATAAAATGCAAGTAATTGATTTTATTGAATTTACTAAAGATGTGCCAAAATTTTTTAAAACCGCACTGCATGATGAAGTAATTATTAATAATAGCGATGGTAATAAATATAAATTACTTTCAATTAATGAAAATAATAAGGAGGGGATATCACCTCTTGAAGGTANTCCGCGTGTAAAATTAAATATTACAACACAGGAAATAGTAAAAATATTACAAGATTGCAAAGAAGGAATTTAAAAGAGAAAAATGGCTCATAATAAACGGTAAGTGTAAAGTATCAAACGATGATAAATGATATGTTCAAATACTGAAAAAAGCCTTTTTATAAGTATTCCTTGATACCATCACGCAGCCATTTTAATTGCTATTTTGTAAGCAAGGTTTGCCTAATATTTTTTAAATAAAAAATAATAAAAAATTTTATTGACATTGCCTACATTGTAGGTATATAACGACTATATTGTATGCTTAAATTNTTTTATAATATTAACATTAAAATATAAATATCAATAAATGNNCAACATTCACGGATANTTCTTTTTAAATCCGTCAACTCTTGCGGACGCTGTTNCGGAAAGCGGCGAGCGATCGCCGCGCGCAAGGTAATGATAACCGATTCCGGCTACCATTGCGGCATTGTCGCCGCAAAGCTCAAGCGGCGGGAAGACGCACCGGATGCCGGTTTCTTCCGCAAGCCTTGCGCGAAGAAAGCTGTTAGCTGCAACGCCGCCGCCTGCGACGACTGTCGCAAGAGCTGTGTCGTTAACGGCGTTTAAAAGCGCGCGTAAAAGAATTTCCACGGCAGTTTTCTGGAAGGACGCAGCTATATCTTCTTTTGTGTAATCCTGTTTCTTTTTAAAAATATCAAGCTGGTTTATTACAGCGTTTTTCAATCCCGAGTATGACACATCATATCGATGATCTGCCTTGTGAAGCGACGGCAGCGGAAAACGGAACGCGTTTGCGTCCCCCTGCTTCGCCATTTTATCAATTACCTGTCCGCCCGGATAACCAAAGTTATAAAATTTCGCGACTTTATCAAACGCTTCACCCGCGGCGTCATCAATTGTTGTTCCCAATATCGTTATATCGTCAAAGTTATCGGCGCGGCAGATGATTGTATGCCCGCCCGATACTAAAAGCCCCAAAAACGGATATTCAACCTTCGATTCTTTTTCCCCGATTAAGGTTAAACGCGGCGCGTATAAATGCGCAAGCATATGATCGACTGCGATTAAAGGAATATTCTGCGCCCATGAAAACGCTTTTGCGAAATTTAGACCGACAAGCAGCGCGCCTAAAAGCCCGGGACGGTTAGTAACTGAAACGGCGTCAATATCTTTTACATTTAATGACGCGTTATCCAGAGCCTCCTTTACTACGGCGTAAATCCATTCTGTGTGTTTGCGGCTTGCGATCTCAGGCACTACGCCGTTCCATTCCGCGTGAAAGGGGATCTGNGTNGCAATTACATTNGAAAGAATTTTTTCTCCGTCCNGCACAACGGAAGCGGAACATTCATCGCATGATGTTTCAATGCCAAGGACATTCATAAATGATCCCAAAGAAAAATCAACAACCCCGCCCTAAAGGNACGGGGTATTAAACCCCTCAGCACGAATAAATTGCTAGCGTTANTCATTATCTGATTATATCAGAAACTGTTTTAATTATATAACCTTGTTCCAGCAATAACGGAAACTGCTGCGCAAGAAGGGGAGCAAGTTCAGGCGACCATGTATGGCCGATCATTACGGCAGTTCCGCCGGTTTGCGCTCTTGCAAGTCCTGCCGATAAATAATATTGCATTGAATCCCTGCTCTGCTCATTGTCAAGAAAAATATTTCTTTCCGCGATTTTNATGCCAAGCTTCTGCGCNGCGGCAGGAGCCGCTGTTTCCGCCGTAGTCCTTGAATCAAGAAAATAAATATTATTCTCTTTGCAAAAAGCCAGAATTGTTTCCATCGCGTTTAAATCCATCGTTATCTTNGATCCTTGATGATTGTTAATGCCTGCNACAGGTCCGACTTCCGCGATGTTACGNGAAAGAATTTCGCGTATTTCGCCAGCGCTCATTCCTGAATATATGGCGCCGGGTCCTGGATTCTGCGCGCCTATTGCTTCCATCGGCTGATGTAAAATCACTTCCTTGCCCGCTGCCCTTATTCTCTTTGCGGCTTCCGCTGAATAGGAAAGGCCGGGCAGTACGGCGATTGTAAGCGGACCGGGAATATTTAAAAACGCGTCAAGTTCCCTTAAGTTGTTTCCCGCGTCATCAATCACAAAAATAAGCGTGCCTTTGTACGCAGGTTTTACCGAAGGCTTTTCTTCATTTACGGCAGGCTGCGCTGAAGGCGGCGAAACCGTCTGATTATCCTGCGTCTTTTTATGCGCGTCATCTGATGCGCGGGGAATCTGATCTTGCGCGTTTTTATTTTCTGATTCGATCGTTAATTGACTTAATAAATCATTATCCGGTTTTATATATTGATCATTTTCATTGACAGAAACGGAAGTTAAAACACCGCCGTTATTCTGATTTTTTTTTGACACAGAATGCGCTGTAATTACAGCGCATGAAACAATCACTGATACTAAAATAATTGTTCCTGTCAGCAGGAATACGCGCATTGCTTCCGATTTTTTTTTATTTTTACCTGCGGAAATTCTTTTTGCGGCCGGTTTACCTGCGGGTTTTTTTTGGTTTTTTGTCTTTTTCCTGATTTTTTCCATATTTCTATATATTTATCGGCAAAAACCGGCTANAAATGCCAAAAAATACGCATTTTGGTATTGAGTAAAATCATACAATTATAGATAATAATNATNATATTTCTTAAAATAAAGGAGCTTTAATTAATGAAAAAGAAAATTGTGCTTGCATATTCGGGAGGCCTTGATACAACTGTCATCATTCCGTGGTTAAAGGAGAATCAGGACTGCGATGTAGTTGCCGTTTGCGTCGATGTGGGACAAACTGCCGACTGGAAAGCTATATCAAAACAGGCAATGGCGACAGGAGCCAGCGCCTGCTACATAGCTGATGTAAAAAAAGAATATGTCGAGGAATACATCTGGCCGGCGCTGAAAGCGGGCGCGATATACGAAGACAAATATCTTCTTGGNACAGCAATGGCAAGACCGTTAATCGCAAAGGTTCTTGTCGATTACGCGCGCAGGGAAAAAGCCGCGGCGATAGCTCACGGCGCGACAGGCAAGGGAAACGATCAGATCAGGTTTGACCTTGGAATAATGGCGCTTGCCCCCGATCTTGAAATAATCGCGCCGTGGCGGACATGGAAACTTAAAAGCAGGCAGGATGAAATGCGGTATCTTGCCAAAAGAAAAATTCCTGTGCCTGTAAAGAAAAAAAGTTCGTACAGTATTGATGAAAATCTNTGGCACATCTCCCATGAAGGTCTTGAGCTTGAAGACCCTTCNGCTGAGCCTTTATATAAAAAAATGTTATCCATGACGGTAACGCCTGAAAAAGCTCCNAACAANCCCGTTTATGTAGAAATCGAATTTGAAAAAGGAATTCCTGTGGCGCTTAACGGCAAAAAAATGGAAGGTCTTGCCATTGTAAACGCGCTTAACAAAACAGGCGGCGCGAACGGCATCGGAATAACAGACCTTGTCGAAAACAGGGTTGTCGGAATGAAATGCCGCGGCATTTACGAAACACCGGGCGGNTCGATTTTATATTACGCGCATCAGGAACTTGAGCATATGTGCCTTGACAGGCAGACATATTCTTATAAACAGCAGGTCGCGCTGAAACTTGGCGAGCTTATTTACGGCGGACTCTGGTTCACGCCGTTACGCGAAGCTATCTGCGCGTTCATTGACGTAACGCAGGAAAATGTTAGCGGCAAGGTAAAGCTAAAACTTTACAAAGGTTCGATCACAGCCGCTGGAGTAACGTCGCCAAACTCGCTTTACAACACAAGCCTTGCGAGTTTTACAACAGGCGAACTTTTCAATCATGCGGACGCAAAAGGTTTTGTGCGTCTCTACGGACTTCCGGTTCTTGTGCGTTCGCTCATGGAACAGGAGAAAAAAGGCGGAGCGAAACTCGCCGCTGCAGCCGCTTCCGGTAAGAAAACCGCGCCGCAGGTAAAACCAAAAACAGCAGCCGCAAAGACAAAACCAGCAGGAAAAGGAAATTCCGCAAAGAAGAAATAAAAATTGCGAAGTGTGGAATTACGAATGAGGAGTGCTGAAAAAAAATCTGTCACTCCTCATTAATCACTTCACATTCTCTATTAAAAACTTTCATAAAAATAACCGGAAAGAAACAGGCGAATGGCAAAAAAAAAGCAAATAACAGATAAAGATTCAAAGCAAAAACCTTTATGGGCAGGAAGGCTTGAACAAAAACCGGAAGCTGAAGCCTTTAATTTTCAGGCGTCAATAACTGTCGACAGGTGTTTAGTTTTTGACGACATTCAGGGCAGCAAGGCGCACGCCGCAATGCTTGGAAAGCAAAAAATAATACCAAAGGACAGCGCGGCGAAAATTGTTAAGGAACTCGGCGCAATCGAGTCGGATTTAAAGAACGGAAAACTGGAAATAAATAATGATCACGAAGACATACATTCATTTCTTGAATCTGTTCTGACAGAGCGTCTGGGCGAAACCGGCAAAATGGTTCACGCGGGGCGAAGCAGAAATGATCAAACGGCGGTCGACCTAAGGCTTTATTTAAAACGCGAAGTACCTGAGCTTCAGGGCGAACTTGCAGAATTGATCAATGCGCTTTTGGATACTGCTCTTTTGCATTTAAAGAGCATAATGCCGGGGTATACCCACCTTCAAAGAGCGCAGCCTGTAACCCTTGCCCATCACCTTGCGGCATGGTGCGCCGCTCTTGTCAGGGACTATTCGCGTTTTTCATGCGCGCTTAAAAGGCTTGACGAATGTCCGCTTGGAAGCGGCGCGCTCGCAGGCTCAGGCCTTCCGCTTGACCGCGCCATGACAGCTAACGCGCTTGGCTTTTCCGGGCTTTGCATAAACTCGATGGACGCTGTCGCAGACCGCGACTTCGCGCTGGAACTCGCAGGCGTTACGGCGATAACAATGGTTCATCTTTCAAGATTCTGTGAAGACGTTATGCTGTGGGCAAGCGAAGAATTTAAATTTATCGAACTTTCAGAAGCATGGAGCACAGGCTCTTCAATCATGCCGCAGAAAAAAAATCCTGATTTCGCGGAGCTTATCCGCGGAAAAACAGGAAGAGCCGCGGGAAATCTTGTAACCCTTTTTACGCTTTTAAAAGGGCTTCCGTATGCGTATAACAAGGATCTTCAGGAAGACAAGGAAGCTTTATTTGACAGCATCGATACATTAAAAATATG
>WQTB01000067.1 GCA_009786495.1 Treponema sp. | reverse complement strand
CGTTATCATGATTATTAATTTTGGAATCTAAATCTGCAGCTTTCGTTTTTTTTGCGCTGTTAGCTGATTTTATTACTGAAATTTTATTTTTCTTTGATATGNGGTATTCAATAATATTATTAACAGTAATTATATGAATGTGTTTATATTTATTTTCGTTCAAAANTCTTTCAAGATAAGAATGAAGCCCTGTTTCGGGAATATTCTCATGAAAAGCGGAGCCNGCGATAATTTTTTCGCATTGCCATGTTTTATTTTTCTTCAGCATGACAGGTTTNATTACAGCTTTATACCCGTCTTTCCCCGGCANTGCNAAAACAATTTTTATAAGATCCTTATGCGTAATTCCTGCGATCGCNTCAATTATTTCTGTATAAATAGAATGTTCTCCATAAAATCANTCAAGCGGCTGCGGCCTTACGCACTTGCTCTTAACGTTATAATAACTGCCTGTTGATGAAGCGTCGTGGAAGCCGTGCATTATTTCAAGAACATGATTTGCAAGCTCGCCGGAAGCTCTGTGCGGCCTGTTTTCCCTTACGGCTTCCGCCATGTCCACAAGTCCAAGACCGCGGCTGTTTTCGGGAAAACTTCCCAAAAGAGGAACTTCAGACCAGTCGTTTTCACGGTAGCGTTTAACGTAAACAGGCCCGCCGAAAGTATTCGGATCGGGAACGCGGAGCGTCCCTTTGCTGCCGTAAATTTCGATGCACGGAAGCGTGTGCGAATACACATCAAAGCTTGTAATAACAGTCGCCGCGGCTCCGCATTCAAAATCAAGAATGCCGGTAACATGGGTAGGAACATCAACATCAATCACTGCGCCGTTAAGCGGTTCGCTTGTTATGGTACGTTTATCAAAACTTTTTTTAGCGGTTCCGCATACACGGGTGACAGGCCCAAGCAAATTTACAAGAGCTGTCAGGTAATAAGGCCCCATATCAAACATCGGACCGCCGCCCGCCTTGTAGTAAAATTCAGGCCCGGGATGCCAGTGCTCATGACCGTGATTCACCATGAAAGCCGCCGCGGCGACAGGCGTTCCAATCCATCCGTCATCAAGAAGTTTTCTGCATGTTTGAATGCCGGATCCAAGAAAAGTATCGGGAGCATTGCCGACGCGCAGATTTTTTTCCCGCGCGATTTTTAGAACTTCACCGGCTTCCTCGCGTTTTGCGCATAACGGTTTTTCGCCGTAAAGATGCTTTCCGGCTTTTACAGCGGCAAGCGCCACCGCGTAATGATTAAAAGGTTCTGTAATATTCAGGATTATGTCCACGTCAGGACTGTTGATAAGGTCGTCCGTGTTTTTAATGTACGGTATATTATATTTTTCGCTTGCGTTATGCGCTCTTTCCGGAATCAAATCCGTCAGGGCTGTAACTTTAATGCGTTTCGCGAACATTCCTGTCAGGTTCGTAAAATAAATGCCGCTGATATTTCCGCAGCCGACAACTCCTATTCGCGGTAAATCCATTTATTTCTCCTTAATACATTTTAACGGGACTCTTCCAGTCATCTGCTTTTAATCCCTTCCTGCGCGCAATCTCCCTGCCTTCCGCTGCCCAAAGCAATCCGCGCTTCATCAGCTCCCACGCTTCGGGAATGTCAAACACATCGTTGTGATGGCCTAACGCGTTGTAAAAAACCCTGCCGTATCCCCATTTTCTTGTCCAGACCTGCGGCACGTCAACTTCACCGTTAGCTGAATGATACCACCGCACTGTCGGAAATCTTGTTGTCGCAAGCACTTCGTTTGCCGGATCAACATGAAGATAATACTGTTCGGAAGAAACGTCAAAATCTTCGATGCCTTCAGAGATGGGATTTGATTTACTGATAATATTAATTCTGTACTTTGTTCCGTCGCCGCCTGGATGGGAAACCCAGTTAGCCCCTGTTATAAACTGATACTCGACGCTGTTTCTGAAAGAATCGCACATTCCGCCGTGACAGCCTGCCATACCAAGGCCTCCGCCTACGGCTTCAAGCAGCGGCTCGAAAAAACCGTAGCCGAGCGCGTCCTTGCACATTGTCCAGACAGGAATAAAAAGATCAAGCTCCGCGAGCTTTTCTTTATTTGTAACAATCTGAACATCTTCTTCAACAGCCACATCAAAATTTTCTCCGGCAAGAAAATTTTTAAAACGTTCCGTTACAAGTTTTGGCTCATGTCCGTCCCAGCCGCCGCATAATATCATTGCTTTTTTATTCATCACATTCCTCAATAAATAAAATAAATAAAATTTTTTATATCAAAACGATTAATCACCGGGGAGGAATTAAAAATAAAGACTTCCTGTTATTTGGCAAGCCCGCTTAAAATTGATTTAAAAAGATCTGTTTTGGTATCTTTTTCCAGCACTTTATCAAGCGCTTTTACCGCGGTCGCCGATCCGCCGAATGAAACGCCGAATTTGCCCGCCAGCGTGCTGCCTAAATCGGAAGCCATTCCCTTAAGACCTTTATCATCTTCCGCGGTTTTTCCCAATTTTAAAGCAGCTGACGCGATCGACGCAAGGCTTGAGCCAGTTCCGTCACCGCCCATTATCGCGGCGGCAAGACCTGCGACCCCGCCTTTATCAGACGCGGCGGTGGTTTTTGCTGTGGTTTTTTTTGCGGAAATTAATGAACCTGCAAGCTCCGCGATGCTGCCTAAATCTACATTTTTAAGCAGTCCCGCTTTTGACGCGACAGACGCGACCGACGCGACTTTGCCTAAAACGCCGCTGCCGCCAGCTTTCTGTCCTAAAAGCGCCGGAACGATTGTCGCAATATCCAGACCCGGAATCGATCCGCTCTTGGATACTTTTTCTCCTGCCAGTCCCGCCGCGGCAGCTCCGATCCCTGATAAAATACTTAATGCCGATGAAGCCATAATTTCCTCCTTAATAAATTTAACATAAAAATTTGCAAGATATAAAAATGTTAATCTGTATTTTTAAATAAATAGGAGAAATAATATTTTTTTTACAAAAATATTATTTCTCCGTAAATGATTATTTTTCTAAATCAGCGAAAGTAACAATTGCCTGAGCCCATTTTACATATTTGAGCTTGGCTAAATCCTTAACCGTCTTTACGCCAAAAGCTTCTTTCAGCTTCTGGGCATCGCCTTCGCTTACGCCCTGAATAGCGGAAACCGGAGCATCCGCGATTTCTTTAAATGTCTTTTTCTCATAAGCCTTGTCTACTGCCTTGCTAAGATCCATATTGAAACTCCTTAAAAAAATATAACCAGAGGATAACACCCCGTTGGCTTATATAATTTTATACTTACATCACAAAATTAGCAAGAAAAAACTTAAAATTTAAATTAAACGCAGGGAATGATTAGATGCGTCAATTACACAAAATTTTACAACAAAAAAAAGCCGCCGGACATCGCCAAAATATTAGGCGTTGAACCTGCGGCTTTTTCAGCGCACTAAAAAACGCTTTCTAGAAACCTTTAAGCAATACGCCCAGCGAGAGCAAGACGCCGCCGCCGGTTACAATCCAAATAGCGATTTTATGCAGGGTATAAAGGAATCCGCCGGAGCCTCCGAAAGCCAGATAAGCGATCACCCCGACGATGATCAAAATAATGCTGATAATAAAAACAATGTTTTTTGGCGCAGATAATCTCATAATTAATCCTCCTAATGAAATTTTATGGTAATTATAGCATCCAGATAATTCGCGGGCAAGGAATATTTTTAAGTATTTTACGGAATTTAATCCTTAATTAAAATATATATGTTACAGACAGCTTTAAAAAATTATTATATTTATACTGCCCAAGCTGCCCGTCCCTTTCGCCAATGAAAAAACCGCCTGAAAACGCCGCGCGCAATTCGTCTCTTGTCCAGATCAAAGCGGGAATAATCGCGAAGTCCATGTCTTCTATGCCCCAGACAACCGCGGCGCGCAGTTCAAGTTCATCGCGCATGAATTTCCTGGAAAGCATCGCGGTGATCCTTGTCGATGTCATTGACGTATCGTACTCAACGTCATAATTCGGGTTTAAATTATAATATTGATCAAAAGGTTCGCCGCTGCTGCCGATTTTATCATTAAAAAGCCGTACCGTCCCGTTTCCCTGTACATTCAAATTAATGCCGGCAAAAAGATTGCGATCGAACCCGAAAGACCACCCGATGGAAGGATTGTAAACAAGTCCGTCGTCACCTTTCAGGTCTTCCGTAATGTTAGCTGCAACTTCCGCCCTGATGTTAAAACCCGCGATTACCTGCGCATAATCAAGCCCGGCCTGATGGTATATGTTAAATAAAAATTCAAAAGACGGATAATTATCCGGGTTTCCCAGGTCATTCATATCCGGGATTTGATTTTTTGGAAGGTTAAATTTTGCGGCGGGCTGAAACATTCGTCCGTAAAAATACTGTATGCCAATATCAGCGCTTCCGATTGTAGTGGTAAACCTGAGTCCCGCCTGCGCGTAATCAAGACCGGAAGTATCCGTCTTTTTAAAAGGCATTAATAAATTTCCATCATTGTCATATAACTTATTCATGCTCGCAGGTATCCATTTATCGGAAACAGGAGAACTTACCAAAGATAAAAATTCACTTGAGCCGTCGAACATGGACGATACAGCCATGCTGACAATTTCAAAATTGGGCAGGAATATTCCTTCGATTTTGGAAAACTGTCCGAATCTGAACGAAGCGTGAATCATCGGGTTGGCGATTTTTACGCCCATAAGGCTTGTGTTATCCGCCATTTCGATAAATATTTTTGACGCGTCGGGCATATTGATAACATCAAGCGGGCCGAATTGATCCGCCTTGCCCCACGCGACTTTTTTCAGCCCCGCGGATATGTCAAAGCCGCCGTAAAAGACGTTAAGATACGCTTCGTCAATGCTTACAGGAACAAGAGCCGGAACAAGTTTTAGATTTATCACGGCCTGGGCAAGCGATGACTTCGCAAGAAAATTTAATTTTCCGGAAAACATGAACATATCTCTTGTTACGATACTGTCCGCGCCTTTTATCATTTCGTCGAAATATCCGATAACAGCCGCCGAAACTTCACCGCCGATAGAAACCGATAAAGAATTTAAAAAACCGCCTGAGGAGCCGCCGGAATCAACATCGTCAAAACCGAACCCAAAGCCAAAATCCTGCGTCCAAACCTGTCCGTTGACGAAAATACCGGCGATAATTATTAAAACAATTTTTTTGTACATATCAATCCTCGCTTCATGCTTCACCTTTATTACGGTCTTCCTGTTTCAAGATATGAAGTCGTAAAAACGCTTTCAGGAATATTATCATTATATCTTAAAATATCTATAAATATAGTGGTTGATGTTCCCGCTGTCACTGTGGATACCTTTGTCTGCATGGGCGTTAAACGTCCCTGAACTTCCCTGAAATCGGACATTTCCATCACTTTGATAAGCTCATTGCGGTTATTGTACATTTCTGTTTTATAGATCAGGAAATTGGCTTTATCGATCCATGTAACAGTCGCCGAGTACTGCCACGATCTGTCCAAAGGAACCGATCGTACAACATAACAGGCGCGGCTGTTCAGAGATTCTTCCCTTACCAGCGTGTGGGTATCAAGGGAAACATCCCTGTCCATGAAGGACATATCATCATACGAAAAATCAGTGCCCATAAAACTGCCGCTGCTTTCGGAAGCGGCAACCCTTCGCACCCTGCCGAGGCTTGGCAGGAAAATCCAGAGATCACTTCCGCCGGAAGCGGTGTCCATTGTCAGAAAGCGCGTTCCCGCGACATTCGCGGGGCTTTGAAAGACTATCACTGTGCGCGATCCGTTCTGGCCGTCCTTGGAATATTGATCGATAACCCTTTCNGTCGTGCTGCCGTTTCTCGCGGTAATTACCATGCGCGATCTNGAAGAAATTGTATCAATCTGAACCCTGTTCCTTGCGGAAGTCATGATGGAAACCGCGTCCTGCGCGCAAAGCAGACTTGCACCTAACAATAGTAAACCGGCAATTAATAATTTTTTCATTTTTTCTTCTCCCCGTAAATAAATTTAGGTCTTATTACCATTAACATCGCGGGCATTACGGTAAGCGTTACAAGGGTTGTAGAAACCATGCTNAACCCGATTAANAGCCCGAGTTCCAGNATTATTTTAAACTGCGAAAATCCGAGCACCGCGAATCCGGCTCCTACAGACATCGCGGTTACGCATATTGCCCTTCCGCAGGCAAGGAATGTTCTGCGAAGCGCGCCGTTTTCCCCGTTTCTGAATTCGCGCTTGAAAAATTCAAGAAAGTGAATCGCGTCGTCTATGCCGATGCTGACAGTGAGGCTCGCGATAAGCGCGGTGCCAAGATTAAGTTTTACCCCGAACAGNCCCATAATGGCGAAGTTACACATAACAGCGAGCACCAAAGGCACAGCGCCCACGATTCCCGCAATCAGCGATTTGTTAAATATCCCGACAATCAGCAGAATCATCATTACAGAAATAAAAATGGAAATAATCTGCGAACTGAAGATTAAATCTGTAATTGCCATTTCCTGAAGCGAGCTTCCGCCAATCAGAACTTTTATGTTATCCGGGAAATTGGCTTTAATATAATCTTCTATAATAGCGATAATTCCCTTGGTATCAGCGGTTCCTGTCGTGCGTATCTGTATAAGCATTCTAATCGCCGTCGGTTCAAGGGGATCGTTTGAGTACCCGGAATCTTCATCGCCCGCAAGCAGGACAAGATAATTCGCAATCAGCCGCTGAAGCTCTTCGCTTGTCTGTTTTCCGTAACGTGCGGGACTGGAAGGAATCTCATAATAGGACATGCCGTCAAAATTTGTCAGGCGTTTCAGCTCACGGACAAGTTCGCTTCCGCTCATCATAGGATCAATCCCCGCCGCGCTGTCCAGCAGGCTGATAATATCCGCGGCGCTGTAAACTGATAGACCGGTATCAAGCGCGGGCGAATCAAAATAATTCTGCGAAGCGGAGCTTGAAGCGGCGCTGTAATTTTCGTTTGAATCAGAATCAAAACCAAAA
>WQTB01000066.1 GCA_009786495.1 Treponema sp. | reverse complement strand
TTTTATACGTATATGTTGTAAATTTTATTTCTACCGGAATCGCGTCCTGATAATTAATTATACCCAAAGCATAACCTGAATTAACTTCGATCATGACAGCCGGCGTTTCATAATCCTGCGCATAAACGCAGGCGGCAAGCGAAAGCATTAAAATAACAATTAATTTATTTTTCATTTTGATATACTCCTATAAATCACAATCCAAGCAGCAGATTAATAAGATGCTGTTCGTCACTTAACGCGCAGCTTGTTCTTAAGGCTGAAAGACTTTGTAAAAAACTGTAATTGGCGTTGTTAAGTGAATTTATGCTGTCCTTTAACGTNTTTGATGCGTCGCCNAAATCTTTTTCNGAAGACTGCGAAAGTATATAGCGTTCAAGCGTGCCTGCGTATGTGTTTTCGGCTATAACAAGAGAACGGCGCGAAGACAATACAGAGCTTGCCTGCGCAAGAAGACTGTATAAATCGCTCAGTAAACTATTCTGGGACGATCTGATTGCGTTATTAAAGGAATTTGACGCNTTCTCGCGCGTTATTNTGTAATTTTCCATGTTGTTTGCCCTTACCCAGAAATCTATGGGAATTTTNCCCGTCAGCGTTACGCTTCCGTTAAACGACACAGGGTAATTAAAGCCGTTAGCTGTAGAATAATTCAATACGTCGCCGAAGTTTACGCTTAAATTCAATGTNGGCGTAAATTCCGTCCTTACATCATGCGCGTACTGCATTTCCGCAATCTGGTTATTTAAGGCGGCGGTTTTTAAAGANGGATTATTCGCNACCACCACATTCCATAAATTTGCNTATAACACATCCGTGTCATCTGCGGAAATTGAAGCAAGGCGGCGGAGCACTTCGTCATACGCGTCAAAACTTACAGGNTCAAGGACTATATCTTCCTGNACTCCGATTAAATCCTTCAAGGTGATCATCCTAAGCGAAAGCGTTCTCCTTGACTGATTGCGGGTATTTTCCCTTGACTCTTTTCTTGACTGCGCGTTTAAATATTCAATTTGATTTATCATCCCGTTTCTGTAACGCACTTCTGATATTGAAAGGGAAATTACTTCGGATTGCAGCAATGATTCTGCGGATTCAAGGTCCGCGATCGCCCTTAAAACGTCATAATAAGCCCTGTCGACAGAGTTGAGTACGCTGTAATATGTAGAAAGCGAATTAATTCTTGCGATATCCGTTTTTATTTTATTAATTGAATTGTTTAAAAAATCATTCCCGCCTATAACAAGGCTGTACGACGCAGAAAGATTAACCCTCGCGCTAAAAGTATCAATAGGATTTGCAAATTGCGTGCTGCCCTGCTGCGTTTCAAGAAAATTTGCGCTTGCAGAATATTCTGCGCTTATTTGCGGCAGAAGCCTTGAATAAAGATGATTCCTTTCGGTTATCAGCGCGTTTCGTATGGATAAACTTGCGCTTGAAAGTTCCTGCGAATTTGTGAGTCCCAAAAGGCGCGCAATCTCAAGGTTTATGGTCATTTGAGCGTTAGCCGCAATATTTAAAAATAGAAAAAATATCAATAAAAATATTCCGCGAATTTTATTATTCATTACAAACACCTCACTATTCATTCCTCATTATTCATACCGTAACGCGTCAATAGGATAAAGCTTTGCCGCTTTAAGCGCAGGATAATATCCGAAAATTATGCCGATTGAAGCCGCGAACAATGTCGCAACCATTACTATAAACGGGCTTATTACAGCCGGAACGCCGACTGCCGCCATAAAACGGCACGCAAGAAATGCTAGTCCTATTCCAAGAAGCCCGCCTAAAACGCTTAATATGACAGACTCTGTTAAAAACTGCATAAGAATATCGCGCTTTCTTCCGCCGACTGCCATCCTTATGCCGATTTCGCGCGTGCGTTCTGTAACGGAAACAAGCATGATGTTCATAATGCCGATACCGCCGACAAGAAGCGAAACGCCNGCNATTGCAGCTAACAATGTCGTAAGAACGCCGATTGTCTCTGACGCCATATTGATCATGTCCGCCTGATTCATAATGGAAAAATCCGCGTCCGCGCCTTCCCTTATGCCGCGCGACTCTCGCAGAATCTGCTCGGTTTCCTTCATTGCCGCGTCCATGTAGTCCTTGCTTATTACATTTACGACAATCTGCTGAATATTGCGCATGTTGCTAATGCGCGTCATGGCGGTATCAAGCGGAAGAATCACGACATCNTCCTGATTGCCGGTNAAACCCGCTCCTTTNGCCTGCAGGACTCCGATTACTATAAAATAATTTGTGCCTATCCTNATCTGCTGATTTAAAGCTGTCTGCGCGTCNCCGAAAAGGCTTTCCGCNGTTGAATTGCCGATAACGGCAACCCTGTTGCGAAGCTGAAGGTCTTCATCGTCAAAAAGGTATCCTTCCGCTATTTCCCAGTTACGCGCAATAAAAAAATCAGGCTCTACTCCCTGTATTGAAACAGTCGCGTTTCCCAGCGCGCCTGTAACGTTTGAACTGCCCTGAACAACGGCGGAAATCGCCGCGGCAAAAGACGATTCGCCGCGCAGTTTATCAACATCCTTTCTTGAAAACGCGCTTATCCTTGTCATTGTCATAGTGCCTGAGCGGCTTACCGCGCGGCTCGGCGTTATCTGCAAAAGATTTGTTCCCATCGCTGTAAGATTGTCTTCGATTAACCGCTGCGAGCCTTCGCCTATGGACACCATGATGATTACAGAACCGACGCCTATAATGACACCTAACGATGTTAAAAGGCTGCGCATGCGGTTGCGCAGAATTGAACGAAGGCATGTCTGGAAAAGCTGTAATATATTCATAAATCCTCTGCCAAAAGCGCGTGATCATTTTTCCATTTTGCGAGATCGGCAAGGGCGTTTCCCCTGTTTTCGACTAACGTATCAGAAACAAGAGAACCGTCGCGCAGNGTTATAATNCGCTTTGTGTACGCGGCAAGCTCAGGCTCATGCGTAACCATCACNATGGTTTTTCCCCTGTCGTTTAACTGCTGGAAAAGCCCCATGATTTCAAGCGTCATTCCGGTATCAAGATTTCCTGTCGGCTCGTCCGCNAGAATGAACGCGGGATCGTTTACCATCGCCCTTGCTATCGCGACNCTNTGCTGCTGCCCGCCCGATAACTGCGAAGGATAATGATCCATGCGGTTTTCAAGACCGACTTCCTTTAGCGCTGCCATCGCCCTTTCTTTGCGGCTAAGNTTTGATTTTTGTTTCATATCTTTTTTATCTTTCTGACGGTAAAAAAGCGGAAGCTCGACATTTTCAAGNGCGGTAGTGCGCGCGAGAAGATTAAAAGACTGAAACACAAAACCGATTTTTCTGTTCCGTATAAACGCGAATGTGTTCGCGTTTGATGAAGACGTTTCTATGCCGTCAAGCGCATAAGTTCCGCTTGTAGGCTTGTCAAGGCAGCCGAGAATATTCATCAATGTCGATTTCCCGGAGCCTGAAGGCCCCATTACAGAAACAAATTCNCCCTGCTCTGCGGAAAAATCAAGGCCGCGAAGNGCGCGGACAATTATGGCTTCTGACTGCTTCTTCCTGCTTTTTTTNGTCTCCATGCGGTATTCGCGCTTGATGCTTTTCATTTCAATTACAGACACTAAAGCCTCTCCCTCAGGATAACCTGAAAACCTTCTTCTTCGCCTGTAAGAAATATTTCCGTATTTAANCCGTCGCTGATGCCTGTAAGCACCTGCATAACCGCGAGCTTACCGTCAGTTCCNACATACCACANATTGCGCATAACACGTACAACCTGCGTCTGGCTTGAAGCTGTCTGCCTTGCGCCTGCGCCCCCGATGGAAGTGGGCATTCCNCCGCTCATCATTCTGGCGCCGCCTCCGCCCATAAGGGACGCAAGACCCGCCGCCTGGCTTGAATTCTGGTTTGAACTTCGCGACTGGCTTTGCTGCTGCGTTCTCGCCGTGACCGCGGCCTGTCTTTGCTCTTCGCTCATGTTTTCAAGGCTTGCGTTAAATATCATTTCTGCGGTCTGCTCAGCGCTCAGGCTTGTCGGCTGATAACGCAGCGCCGCGTTTGAAACAATCAAAATATTTACGCTTCTTTCAACAATAAAATCCACAGCGCAGGTCATTCCGGGCATTAATGACCCGTCGCGGTTTTCTGCGCTTATCAATACAGTGTAAGAAACCATTCCCCCTGATGTTACAGGAACCATCCGCACGTTTTCTACAATGCCTGTAAATGTCCGGCCGGGAAGGCTTTCAAGCGTAAAGCGCACGTCCTGCCCCTTGTGAATTGAAGTAATGTCGAGCTCGCCGACAGTCGCTTCAATCTGCATGTCGCGCAGATTTTCTGCGATTGTAAACATGGTCGCGGCATTGCTGTTTGAGCCGCCGACAACCGTATCGCCTACATTGATATTGCGATCAAGCACAATGCCGTCAATCGGCGATGTTATATACGCGTATTGATTGATTTCTGTTTCCGTTGTTCTTAAATTAGCTTCAGCAGTGGCAAGGCTTGCCGCGGAATTATCAAGTGAAGTCCTCGACTGCCTAAGTTCGTAATCGGAAATTAAATTTCTTTCTGCAAGGGCTTCCTGCGTTTGAAAATTCATAAGCTGAAGCTCGTAATTCGCGCGCGCGCTCTGAACTGTAGCCCTCTGCTGATCGCGCTGAAGTATTAAAACATCCGTATTAAGGCGCGCAAGAATATCGCCCTTGTTTATAATGTCATTATAATCCGCATAAACAACTTCGACCTTGCCGTTCATCTGCGGCAGCACTCTTACTGTCGCGATAGGATTAATCGTACCGCTCGATGACACTGTCCGCTCTATCGTGCCGCGCCTGACATTTGTAAAATCATATGTCGCGGTTCTCCCGCCGCCGCCGTTACAGGAACTAAAAACAAATACTGCGGCAAGGCAGAAAAGACTGCAGCGCAGAANATTGCCATTTAATTGATTTTTCATTTTACTGGATACACCCCCGTCATCAGTAATAACAACATAATATAAAACAAGGTAACAATAGCGTCTCTTTTAATCGTTTCATTTTACCTTTTTTCATATAATAATTTAGACATAAAAAAAATGATATACCATTTATGAAAAATTAATATATAATAATTTTTTGTTATAATTATNTTTTCATNTTGCTCAAATAATTCACGGTAAATATACTTAACATGAATATACACAGGGGATTCATGCAGGGAAATATTTTAATTATCGAAGACATAAAAGAACTCTCTGATCTTGTCGCCCTTTATCTGAATAAGGAAGGCTTTGAAGTGCGCGCNGCGGAAAGCGCCGAAGANGGCTTTACCGTAATTGAAAACTGGAAGACAGAGCTTATNATCCTTGACGTCAATCTTCCCGGAATGGACGGGTTTGAATTCNTGCAAAAATTAAGACAGTCAAAATCAGGCGTTATGCGCGAAATGCCTGTGCTGATTATTTCCGCGCGCGACAGCGACGAAGATCAAATCAGCGGTCTTGGCATCGGCGCGGACGAATACATCACAAAACCGTTTTCACCCAAGGTCCTTGTCGCGAGAGTCCGCGCGCTTTTCCGCCGCTTCCGCGATTTTAACGAAACAAACCCCGAAAACGTATTCAGTTTCGGCCCGTTTACGCTTGATTACGATTCCTTTATATTAAAAAAAAACGGACAGAGAGTTCATTTATCAGCGAAAGAATACGGATGCCTTTCTCTTTTAACCGAACACAGCGGAAAACCGCTTGATGTAGAATCGATTTATCAGGGCGTGTGGAAAAANAATTACGGCGATCTTACAACTGTCGCNGTTTACATTCAGCGCCTTAGAAAAAAAATAGAAGACGATCCTTCAAAACCTTCTTTTATAGAAACAGTTCACGGAATGGGTTACCGTTTTAACGAAAACGGTAAGAACGCCTGATGAAAATAAAAACTCAGGCAAGTTTTCTTGTCGCAGGAATTGTATTACCGCCCCTTTTAATCATTTTAATAAACATTGTTTATCAGCAGTTTTTCTCGTCAAGGGATATAATAGAGCTTCCGTCATACGAAGATATTTCCGCGCTGATTGACGAATCAATCAGCGTGCAGGACTGGGAAGCTGTTACGCGCTTTGCGGGACGCTCCGAAAGGAACACTGAAATCGCGGTTTTCCGCGACGATTATCTTGTACTTTATTCGACCATTGAAAATTTTATATCAGGCCATTACGCGTCAATCGAAAGAATTATGTCTTTTATCAGTACGAAAGACAATCAATATGAATATACATTCATTACGCGCAATCATGACGACAAGCCTGTATACGTGCTAAACAGGCTTAAGCCCCGTGAAATCAGGCAGAGAATGATGCCTCTTTTTATTCCCGCGGTTTTTATAATATTTTTTATTATACTGCTTGCGGTTTTCGCGGTGCATGTCAATAATTATTACAAGAACAATAACGCATTCCGTTCAGGTTCTCGATGACGCAACAAAGCGCATCGCTGAAGGAGAACTCGATCTTCCCCTTGACGTCAAGGGCAGCAACGAAATTACATCNCTNACAAATTCNTTAAATAAAATGCGCATCGCGCTTAAAGAAGAGGANCTGCGCCGCTCGCGTTTTATAATGGGTGTCACACATGATTTAAAAACGCCCCTTGCCCTGATCAAAGGATACGCCGAAGCGATAGAAGATGACATAACGGAAGACCCNGTTTCGCGCTCNAACGCCGCGCAGATTATAACGACAAAAGCGGATCAGCTGGAAAGCATGATCAACGATCTGATCGATTTTGTCCGTATGGAAACAGGCGAATGGAGAAAGAAACTGGAAAAAACCGGCATTAAAGCCTTCCTTGAAAATCTTGTAAACACCTTAAGCATTGACGTCCGCCTGTTTCAACACGAGCTTAAAAGCGATATTAATTTACCGGAAAACCTTTATGTTCAAATGGATGAGCGTCTTTTATACCGCGCCCTTGAAAATCTTATTAATAACGCAATCCGTTATACGCCGCCTGGTTCGGTTATTAATTTAACAGCTTCGATGACTGACACACAGCTAAA
>WQTB01000065.1 GCA_009786495.1 Treponema sp. | reverse complement strand
GTTTCAGGCGCACATGAAAGTAACATACACAAACGACGGTCCTGTAACGGTTATTCTCGATACTGAATGCCTGAAATGAATTAATACAGCAGCTTGTCAATTGCAAATTCTTCTGATAATATTTGTCTTTAAGCCTGATTTTTTGGAGATAATAATGGCGGTTGAAAGTCTTGAAATAAATGAGANAATAGAAGGAGATTTATGCAGGTTTACCGCCAAAGGCAGGGTGGATTCAAACAACGCGGATATAATGGAATCAAATCTGGACAGGGTTCTTAACGAAGGACATAAAAATATCATCCTTAACATGGAACAGGTTAAATATTTAAGCTCGATTGGAATAAGAATTATACTAAAAACATATAAAAAATCATGCGAAAACGGCGGAACGTTTCTGATAGAAAANCCTTCGGAAATTGTAAGAAACGTGCTTGGGATGGTCGCCCTTAACCAGATGCTTCTTAAATAAAAATGATAATTTCGCTGAGAATAAAAATCCTTGCAATAGTTCTTGTTTTTCTTGCGCTGCTTGGCGCGTTTTTTCTTTTCTATTCGCTTGCGACTACGGTAAACNTGAAACANCTCCGCCTTGAAAGCATTGAGCATCTTGTCGAGCATGAAAGCGAAAAAATAAATAAGGCAATTAAGGAAATAGAAAGGGGCGCGCTTTTTTTCGNACAGGGAGCCAGAATTATTTATGACGCGCAGTTAAGCGAACTGGGCGAATTATTTGTTTATGAATATTTAAAAAGCTTTCAGATTGCGGTCGGAGCCGGTTTCTGGTACGANCCTTACGCTTACAGTCAGGATCAGTTCCGCGCGGGCTTTTACGCGTTTTACGATAAAAATATCGGCGACGTGCGGATAGACGACACTTTCTTTNTAGATGAATACGATTATCACAGGATGAACTGGTATCAGGAAATTTCAAAAGGCATCAGTAAGCCGCACCAGATTGTCTGGACGGTGCCGTATGTTGACGATTCGGGATCGCTTAGCCTTATGACCACCGCGGGATCAGGGGTTTTTAATGATGAAGGCAGGCTGCTTGCGATATCAACCGTTGACTGGGAGATAAGCGACATTGTGCGTCAGCTGCTGGAAATCCGCCCGACTCCAAACAGTTATATGGTGCTGTGCGTGCCGTACCGCGATTATATAATTTCAAGCACATACATATACAGCGCAGCCGGCGCTTCGCTAAGCGATCTCCCCTGGGATATTTTTTCAGATTCGTTTTCGCATAACGGCACTAATTACATAAGCTTCGGCAGGTATCTTGACAACCTGTGGTATCTTTCAATTCAAATTCCTGAAAACGAAATATTAGCCGATGTCGAAAAACGCAACGAGCGTTACTCGATCATTATCGCCCTGTCTTCTTTTCTGCTTCTTTTTTTCGCTTATCTTTTAATTACTGAGTTTATCAATAAGCCGCTGAAAAAACTTACCGCGCAGGTAGCTCTGATTGAACCCGGAAATCTTGACAGGCAGATAAACATTTCTTCAAGGGACGAACTAGGCCAGCTCGCGCTTACGTTTAACAAAATGACAGGAGAGCTTAAAAATTCAATCGAAGCCAACGCAAGGGAGCGCGAGGAAAAAAAGCGTATAAGCACGGAGCTCGCTGTCGCGAACGAAATACAGGCAAGCATGCTGCCCAATGTTTTTCCTCCTTTTCCCGACAGGAAGGAATTTGATTTATACGCGTCGATGATTCCGGCAAGGGANGTAGGCGGGGATTTTTATGATTTCTTCTTTGTCGACAAGGATAATCTTGCTGTTGTTATAGCCGANGTTTCAGGAAAGGGAGTGCCGGCGGCTCTTTTTATGGTCGTATCAAAAACGCTGATTAAAAACGCCTGTTCAAACGGCAGCCTTGATGAAGTTCTTGAAGCCGTAAATAAAAAGTTATGCGAAGGAAATGAAACAGGAATGTTTGTGACAGTTTTTATGGGAATATTTAACATACCTGAAAGAAAATTTTCTTTTGTAAACGCGGGGCATAATCCGCCCTTGATCAGGAGAAAATGCGGTTCATGGGAATTTTTAAGGACCAAACCCTGCGCCGTTNTGGCTTTTCTTGAAGATACAGAATACAGGCGCGAAGAAATTTCACTTGACAGCGGAGACATGATTTATTTTTACACAGACGGCGTAACGGAAGCGATGAATGGCGGCAAGGAATTATTCGGCGAAGATCGCCTTACAGAAAGTCTTGGAAAATGTCATACGGACAATACGCAGGATATTCTGCATTTTGTAAAAAGGGAAATCGATAATTTTACTGACGGCGCAGAGCAGGCGGACGACATTACAATGCTTGCGCTGAAGATAAACGACGTGTCAAGCGGTGTAACTGTCGAAGCTGACATAAAAAATCTTGATATCCTGATGGCTTATATNAATAAGGAACTTGATAAATATAAATATTCTTCGGAATACAAAAATGAAACAGGGATCGCCTGTGAAGAAATATTTTTAAATATTTCAAATTATGCCTATACGCCTGAGAAAGGAAATGTCAATGTAACAATTACCACGCTGTGTCCGCAGTCCGGAAAACCTGCCTGTAAGAATTCCGCATTAAAAAATTTAAAAACAGTGATAAAATTCGAAGATACAGGGGTATCGTACAACCCGCTTTCCAGCAAGGACCCAGACCTTAACGAGGACCTGAAAGTACGCGAGCCTGGCGGACTTGGCATTTTTCTTGTAAAAAAAATCATGGACACAATCGAATATTCCCGCAAAGACGGCAAAAACATCCTTACAATAACACGAAACCATCCCTAAACCCCTTTAAATTTTACGCCGATATATAAAAAGAGGAATAGCGGGGTAAATATGATGTACGAAAAATGCAGGAACATCCTGTTACAGGAATTTGAGCTTGTTCAAAACGCTGTAGTTATTCAGGAAAANATCAGGCTTGCCGTGACGGAGCGGAAATGGACGCTTTTTGAAGACAACCTTAACGCNATGAACACAATCCAAAGCGCACTGATAAGCCTTGAGAGCGAAAGGGAAGAGCTGTTTTCCGTGTATAAAACCATCGTCAACCAGCGGAATTTTACGGAAAGACTGGAATCCGCNGGCAAGGAATGTTTTTATTCGCTTGCCGCCCTGTTACCTGAAAACCAGCGNAATGATCTTACGTCAATATACCGCGGNCTTAAACTTGAAGCGCATAAATTAAAACTGGCGAACGAATCGCTTTCCGCTTATGTAAATACAATCAGATCAACTTTAAGGGATTTTCTCGATCTNGCGTTGATAGAAAGAGGCGGAAAAATGTATACAAAAGACGGAACGCATTTTTCGCACGACATGCGAAGCATGGTGTTAAACCAAAGTTTTTAGCGTATAACGCCGTAAGGAGAAGATAATGACATCGACATTTACAGGACTTGAAATAGGAAAAAGGGGCGTTCAGGCTCATCAGACCGCGTTAAACACGGTAGGACATAATATTGACAATTTAAACACTCCCGGCTATTCGCGCCAGAGAGTTGAATTTACTTCATTTAGTCCGATATATCTTCCGGCATTAAACCGCGCGGAAACTCCGGGGCAAATCGGCCAGGGCGTCATTGTTGAAAGAATAGAAAGAGTCCGCGATCAGCTTCTTGACAGAAGGATTGTATCGCAGGCTTCAGGCGAAGGTTACTGGCAGGTTCGCGACAATTATATCCGCGACATGGAACAGCTTTACATGGAAACNGGATTTAATTCCATAAGAAGCAAGATGGACGGATTCTGGGACGCNTGGCAGACGCTTTCATTGAGCCCNGCGGANAATGAATCGCGCCTTGCGGTTCTTAACAGGGGAAAAACGCTGATAGACGGAATCAATCTGCATTTTCACGGGCTTAAAACGCTGCAAACACAGGCCAATGATGCGATTGAAATTACCGTCACGAAAATAAACGAAATTACGCGCCAGATTGCGGCGCTTAACGGCGATATTCAGCGCATTAAAGGGCAGGGCGACAATCCAAATGATCTGATGGACAGACGCGATTATCTTGTTGACGAACTTTCATCATTAATTGACATAACAGTTTCGCAGGTTGATCCGAACGAATTTATGGTTCATACGTCAGGGCATACGCTTGTTCAGGGACAGCTAAGCCGCCAGTTTGATTTAAGGAAAGACGCCGATTCAGAAAATTACGCGTATACGTACTGGCGCGATACAGGCAGGCAGATGGTTTTTGAAAAAGGATCGCTTGGAGCGTTATTTGAAATTCGCGNNGTCACNATCGAAGCGGAGATTCAAAACCTTGACAGCATGACAATGAATTTTACGGATATGGTAAACGAAATTCATTCAAACGCGTACGGCGCAAACGGAACGACAGGCGTGAATTTCTTTTCTGAATATCCTTTTGTGGTTAATGTAAACGGAAATTATGACCGCTCGGGAGACGGCGTTTTTGATTCATCGTATATCTACAGGATAACAGGGCAGAACGCCCTTGAAACGCAGGCTCAGCCGGGGTTTGAAGGCGTTATAACTTTATCCGGTTCCGGCAGAATGGTAGACGTCAGATATTATTCAACTGATACAGTGAGCGATATAGTCGCGCGCATAAACAATTCAGGCGCGGAAGTTGTCGCCCACATCAACAGGGAAGGCAAGCTAGAGCTGAAAGCTGCGCCTTCAGAACTAATTAACGGACAGAGAGTTAACCCCGATTTTGTTATACGCCATATCGAAGACTCGGGGCATTTTCTTGCGGGTTACGCCGGAATATTAAACCAGTCAGGACCTGAAGGCGCGTATTCGTGGGACAGAGCGGACGCGGTAACAAGCTTCAGGGGCGGCGCCGAAGATTACGCTGTGGCTCCTGTCGCGCATCCTTCAGGCTGGATAAATATTAATCCGGCTCTTCTCAGCGACCCCACTTCAATCGCGGCGGGATTCGGTTTTAACGGCAATCCCGCGAATCCGGGGAACGGCGACGCGGCCGCCGCCATTGCTTTAATCAGGAACACGTCCGTAATGATCGGGCGTTATAACACATTTGACGATTATTTTGCGAGCACAATCGGAAACATCGGCCTTCTCGGACAAAATTCGGGAAGGGCGCTTTCAACTGAAAAACAGATTATGGCATATTTAAAAAATTTAAGGGAATCAATTTCGGGGGTAAATCTTGAAGAAGAGTTATCTGAAATGATTCGTTTCCAGAAAGGATACGAAGCCGCGGCCAGGTACATTACGACAGTTAATTCGCTTTTGGACACTTTAATAAACCGCATGGGCGTTTAAATAATTTTATGGAAGGAGCAGGATTATGATCAGAGTTTCAACTAACATGCCCGTTAACGACATGCAGCAGAGCATTCGNCGTCAGGAAGAAAGAATGTACGGCCTTCAGGGACAAATCGGCGCGCAGACGCGTCTTCTAAGTTTAAGGGATGATCCTATCGCGGCTTCTCAGGCTGTAAGATACGATTCCTACCTTGCGCGCCTTAACCGTTTTGAAGACAATGTAAAATACGCCCAGGATCATTTTAATTCAACGCATGATAACCTGCTTTCCGCGACAAATATTCTGCACAGGATGAGAGAGCTTGCGGTAGCGGGAGCGAACGGAACCTATTCGCCCGATGATTTAAAAATCATGGCGGTGGAAGTAAATGAACTTTTAAAAGAACTTGTTTCAATTTCAAACGCGCTTGGAGCCGACATGAAACAGCTTTTTTCAGGCGATAAAGTTTTTACAGAGCCATTCAGGATTGTGCANGGCAATGTAGAAGGCGGNACAGAAACAATGATAACCCGCGTTGAATACAGGGGCGCNGGCGCGACAAGGCAGGTAGAAATAGGCGATAATATGTTTATAGACCTTGATATTTCAGGCGGCGAAGCTTTTTGGGCGGAAAAGATGATGATTTTTTCTTCCGTGGACGCAACTGATTACAGGGTGCAGGAGCAGGGCGCTTTTTTTATTGACGGCGTAGAGATTAAAGTAAATATTGGCGATACGCTTCCTGCGGTTGTGGCAAAGATTAATGATTCGGGAGCGCCTGTTAAAGCGTATATTGATATTAACACAAGGGGTCTTGTGATTGAAGGGACGAGCGCTCATTTAATCCGCGCAGAAGACAAGATTGGCGGAGCGGCAGTGTTACGCGATCTTGGCATTATCGACGGAAACATGGTAAATAACGCGCCTAACTGGGCGTCATCTGCAAGGGTAGCGGGCGGCTCAATGTTTGATATGGTTATAAGACTGCGTGACGGGCTATTGAGGGGAGATCATGATTTTATCGGGAGCCTTGGTATAGCGGGAATGGATCTTGCGCTTAATAACGTTACGNTGAAACTTACGGATATAAGCAGCCGCAAGGAGCGCGCNGATGTCGCGTGGCAGAGAATTAACCAGCAGATTCCAAATGTTACGCGAATGCTTGACAGGGAAACAGGTCTTGATCTTCCGACAACCGCGCTGGAATTAAAAAAGGCGGAGATNGCGCATCAGGCGATTCTGTCTACAGCCGGCAGACTNCTTCCAAAATCGCTTCTGGATTTCCTAAGATAGTTAAAGGAGTAAATAATGACAGTTGATACAAAGGCTTTCGGCCCTGTCGAAATTGAAGAAAAACAAAGAATCAAAATTCCTTTGGGGCTTTTCGGGTTTGAAGATTATATTGAATATGTTTTAATTGACGCCGAACACGAGCCGTTTTTCTGGCTTCAGTCTGCGGAAGAAAAAGAAATCGCGTTTGTGCTTATCAATCCGTTTTTCTTTAGAAAGGATTATGAAGTTAATATTACAAACGAAGACCTTGCGGAAATTGGAATAACGTCGCCTGAGAACGCGCTTATTTTTGTAATTGTCACGATTCCGCAGGACGGAAGCCCGATGACAGCTAACCTTCAGGGGCCGATCATCATCAATAAGGATACAATGACAGGAATGCAGGCTGTGTTATCCGATTCAAAATGGAAGACAAGGCATGATATTATCGCGGAATTAAACGGCGCTTCCGGCCGCAAAGGATAATATAATGCTTATACTATCCAGAAAAATAAATGAAAAAGTTGTAATAGGCGATGACATAACAATTTCCATTGTGGAAATCAGGGGCGATCAGGTGCGTATCGGCATTGACGCGCCTAAGAAAGTAAAAGTGTTCCGCCAGGAAGTATATGACGCGATAAAAGCGGAAAA
>WQTB01000064.1 GCA_009786495.1 Treponema sp. | reverse complement strand
CACGCGAACTCGGGCGTAATTGCGGGCGTCATTCTCGGCATTTCGCGCGCGGTCGGAGAAACAATGGCGGTCATACTTGTCGCGGGAAATTCTCCGCACTTAACATTTAATCCTTTAAAAAGCGCAAGAACGCTTACTTCCACAATCGCGATGGAAATGGGCTACGCGTCAGGCAGGCACAGCGAAATGCTGTTTTCTATCGGCGTAACGCTTTTCGCGATCATTTTAATTTTGAATACCGCGATTCTCTGGTACAGACGCAGAATGGAGCAGGAACTATGAAATTAAACCGCATGATTTCGCATAACGGAACGGAAAACAGCAGGCTGACAAAGAGAAAATTTTTAGACGGTTTGCTTTATTTTTTTATGGCAGCCGCTTTGGTGATCGTTATCGCAGCGCTTTTATTTGTGCTTGTTTACATTTTCCGGTCGCAGGCGGGTAAATTTGGCATTTTTGACAAACGCGGAAGCGGGAATACTCCCGATGATTGTTACAACGCTTTATGTCGTGCTTGTTTCAATCGCGGTCGCTCTTCCCGTCGGCCTTGCCACCGCGATTTTTTTAAACGAATACTGTTCTACATCCCGGGGCATCGGCAATTCTTCATTTATAAGAATACTGCGCCTTGCAATAGAAACGCTTGCAGGAATCCCTTCGATTATTTACGGACTTTTCGGCCTTCTTTTATTCTGCCGCATGTTAAGTCTGGGCCAGTCAATAATCGCAGGCTCATTAACCTTAAGCATCATGATCCTGCCTGTCATTATCAGGACTACCGAAGAATCGCTTAAATCAATTCCTGATTCATTCCGCGAAGGATCGCTTGCGTTAGGCGCAACAAAGTTCCAGACTATTGTTCATGTTGTTCTTCCTTCTGCGCTTCCCGGCATTTTAACATCTGTCATTCTAGCGATAGGACGCGTCATCGGCGAGTCCGCGCCGGTTCTGCTCACTGTAGGCCTTACGAAAAACATGCCCCGCAGCATTTTTGAATCAGGAAGAACGCTGACCATTCACCTTTTTTACCTTACAAGCGAAGCTGTCCGCCCTGAAGACTTCGGCATCGCCTTCGCTACGGCGTCTGTGCTTGTAATCCTTGTCATGATTATAAACACGGTTGCAAAAATCCTTACGGCAAATTTCAGGCAAAAGCTGGGAGACATATAAAATGAGCGAATATAAAATTGATGTCAGAAATCTCGATCTTTTTTACGGGGATTTTCAGGCGCTAATAAAAATAAATTTTTCGATCAACAAAGGCGATGTCGCGGCTCTTATCGGACCGTCAGGCTGCGGCAAATCGACTTTTATCCGCGTGCTGAACCGCATGAACGATCTGATACCTTCATGCCGCATAACTGGGCAGGCTCTTCTTGACGGGCAGGATATTTACGGAACGATGGACGTAACGGAACTGCGAAGCCGCGTCGGGATGGTGTTTCAAAAACCGAATCCGTTCAATATGTCGATTTTTGACAATGTGGCGTACGGACGAAGAATGCAGGGAATAAAAGACAAACGTCAGCTTGCAGACATTGTGGAAACATCGATAAAAAAAGCGGCGTTATGGGATGAAGTAAAGGACAGGCTGAAAAAACCCGCGCAGGCGCTTTCCGGCGGACAGCAGCAGCGGCTTTGCATCGCAAGAAGCATCGCGATGGAACCGGAAATTATTTTGATGGACGAGCCGACAAGCGCGCTCGATCCAATCGCCACAGGCAGAATCGAAGAGCTTATCGGCGAGCTGAAAAAAGAGTTCAGCATAATTCTTGTCACGCACGCGATGCATCAGGCGTCAAGAATCAGTTCCAGAACCGCTTTTTTTCTGCTGGGTGAATTGATAGAATATAATGACACAAGGGATGTTTTTACTCACCCGCGCGACAAAAGAACGGAAGATTATATTTCAGGCAGATTCGGCTAAGGGGGAATGAAGGAATATGTCAACGCGAAAATTTTTATCTGAAGAATTAAGCCGGCTGCGGCACGACATTCTTTTAATGTCGGCAAAGGCTGAAGAAAATATCGGCAAGGCGCTTACAGCCTTAAGAACGCTGGATTCGGAACTTGCGAAGGAAGTGCGCACAAGCGACGCTGAAGTTGACGCGCTTCAGCATAAAATTGATGATGACGCTGCGTATCTTCTTGCTACGCAGCAGCCTGTCGCGCGCGACCTTCGCGAAATCGTAACTGTTTTTAAAATTACGGGCAACCTTGAAAGGATTGGCGATTACGCGGTTCACCTTGCGCGCGCCGCGAAGAAGCTTGCCAAAAAAAAAGATTCGCCTTTAAAAATGCAGCTTACCGCGAAATTCCCNGCGCAGGAATATCTTGTAAAAATGGCGGAGACAGGGCAGCTAATGATCCGCGCGGCAACCGCGGCTTTCCTTACGCATGACGCGCAGGCGGCGCGCGAAGCGGCGGCNATTGACAGCAAGATCGACAGCGAGCATAAAGAGTTAACGGAAAAAATTTTAAAGTTAATGAAGAAAAACCCTGACCTTGTAAAAAGCGCGCTTGAAATTCTTCAAACGTCAAACCAGCTTGAACGCCTGGGCGATCATATCACAAATATATGCGAAGCTGTCATCTACATGATCGAAGGAACGCATGAGGAACTGAATGAATAAAGCCGCAATCCTGATCATCGAAGATGATCCTGCGATTCAGGAACTGCTTTCCCATGTGATGTCGCGCGAAGGCTGGCTGCTGCATCAGGCGGTGTCAGGCGAAGACGGCTTAAAAATTCTTAAAACAAAAAATGTTAACTGCATTCTGCTTGATATTATGCTGCCGGGAATGGACGGTTTAAAAATCATAAAAAAAATCAAAGAGGCCGGGCAGTATAGCAATATTCCAGTAATCATGACAACCGCGAAAGGCGAAGAAGCGGATATTATTACAGGGCTTGAACTTGGCGCTGACGATTATGTTGTTAAGCCGTACAGCCCGAAGGTGCTGATTGCCAGAGTCCGCGCGGCTTTAAGGCGGCAGGAAGAAAAAGCGGCGGGTTCATCTAACGCATGGCAGCAGGGGGAACTAAAGCTTGATTCAGCGCGGCATACGGTGTCATTCCGCGGCAGGNCAATCGATCTTTTTGCGACAGAGTTTACCCTGCTGCGGCATTTTATTTCCAATCCGGAAATTGTTTTTTCGCGCAGCCAGATAATTGCTGCGGTTCACGGCGCAGATTACCCCGTCACTGACCGCTCTGTGGATGTGCAGATACTCGGCCTTCGCAAAAAACTGGGCGAAGCAGGCGGCATGATCGAAACAATCCGCGGAATCGGGTACAGGTTTACAGCGGCAAACGAAAAATAAGCAGAGAAAAGCAAGGAGCGCGGCGAGTGACAATTTTTAAAAATAATCTTATAACCTTGGGGCTTGCGGTTTTAATATTCGCTTCTGTTTTTGTAATATCAGTTCTGGCGTTTATGAATCATCTGTACTATGAAATTAACATGACAGGTCTTGGCAACACGGCTTCAGCTCTGATGAAAACCGCCGGAAAAGATCGTCTAACAGAAATATTCACAGCCGGCGGATTATCTTCATCAGAGCAGACTGTACCGCTTCCGTTTAACGCGGACGACGCTTACCGCGTTACATTGATTGACGTCTCCGGTCATGTGCTGTGGGATTCGTATACAGCGGACAATCTTGTAAACCACATTGACAGGGAAGAANTAATCGCCGCGCTTGAAGGCAGGGAAGGAAGCTCAAGACGCGAATCGATAAGCACCGGCATGAGGCGGATATACTACGCGCTTCCTGTATTCGGCAGTTACAATAATGTTATCGGGGTTTTCAGGGTTTCAATGCCGATACCGGAATTTGGATCCCGCGTTTCTCCGGTAATTCTGCCGTTTGTAATTTTTGTTTTTATTTTTATTATCGCGGCGTTTCTGGCGATTATCATGCACTCGCGGTCTCTCGCTTCTTCGCTTGGAAGGCTTGTCAGCATCGCGCAGTCAAGCTCGCAGTTACTGCCGGGCACGAACAATATCGATCACACCGCGCCCGAATTCAGAAGCCTGGAAAAAGCCCTGCGCGCGATGGCGGAAGAACTGAATCTGCGCTTTGAACAGGCAAAGTCGGAAAGCAGCCGTCTTGAAGCGATACTCAACGGAATGTCAGAAGCGGTCTTCGCGATGGATCAGAATCTTAAACTGCATCTAGCGAATCCAAAAGCGAAAGAACTTTTTAACATCGGCAGCCGCGATGTTACGCTGCTTTCGCTGCTGGAAGCGACCCATTCAACAGAACTTGCGGAAAACGCGAAAAAGGCGATGTCCTGCGGATCGCCGCTTGAAACCGAACTGACTTTTCATACAGACCTAAAAGGCGTACAGGCGGGCGGCAGTCAGGAGCCGCGTCAGGTGCGGTATTTTCAGGTTTACGCTTCTCCGCTACCGGGCGGCGTTGTTCTTGTTCTGCAGGAAATCACGCGGCTTGTAAAGCTGGAAAGNGTGCGCAAGGATTTTGTCGCNAATGTTTCGCATGAACTGCGCACGCCGATACAGCTTGTAAAAGGTTTTTCAGAAACCCTTCTGGACGCGGCGAANGATNTAAGCGGCGGNAATAAAGATCAAATTATTCATTTTACGGAAATCATAATAAAGAACGCGGGNATCATGGAAAACCTGACAAATGATTTATTAATTCTCGCGGATNTAGAAAACAGTAATTGGGCGGACGACAGCTCTTCTGTATTCAGCGGCGGACGGATGGAAGATCAAAACATCGCGTTCCTTGTAAGCGAAGCTGTCTCTTCCGTGCAGATGCAGGCGAAGAATAAACAGATTGAGTTAATTGTAAACTGCCCTGATGATTTATACGCAAGGCTTTACGGTTCTTTAATTATACAGGCTTTGATTAATCTGATTGATAACGGAATAAAATATTCAAAAGCGGGATCAAAGATTCAGGTGGACGTCAGCGCAGACGATAAAGAAATTATTTTTGAAGTCCGCGACAGGGGAATCGGAATACCGCCTGAGCATCTTGAAAGAATATTTGAAAGGTTCTACCGCGTTGACCGCGCAAGAAGCCGCGCGGCCAAAGATGAAACGGCAGGTGGCACCGGCCTTGGGCTTTCCATTGTCCGGCATATCGCGCTGATTCACAAAGGAAGAGCCGAAGCGGAAAGCCGTACCGGCGAAGGATCAATTTTTAGGGTTATTGTTCCCAGTCATAATAGTTATAATAATCATAATAGTCATAATACGGATCATAGTAGTACGGATCATAATCAAGAATCTCCAGCAGTTCTACCGTAAAGATCAATGTTGAATAAGGCGGCACAATTCCTTGTATGCCTTCTTTTCCGTATGCAAGATGCGACGGTATGTAAAATTTGTAAATACTGCCCGCGCTCATCAGCATGACGCCTTCTGTCCAGCCGCTTATAACGCCGTCAAGCGGAATATACGCTCCGTCTTCTTCATAGGAATAATCAAAAATACTTCCGTCGATAAACGATCCGGTGTAATGAACCCTTACAGTTGAATTGCTTTCCGGTTTTTCTCCTGTCGAGTCCGTAAGCACTTCATATTGAAGTCCGCTCGGGCGGGAAATAATTCCCGCGCGAAGGCTGTTCGTGAATAAAAATTCTTCTTCCTTTAAGCGGTATTCCTCCGCAATTCTTTCCATTGCGGTATAGTAAGTATTTTCTACAATTTCCATAGCTTCAAATTCGCTTAATTGCGGTACAACATTTTTGTCGAGTACCGCTCTTAACCCGTCGGCAAATGCGGCATAATCAAAATCGACGCCCAGTGTGTTCAGTTCCAGATTGGACGCAATTGCCATGCCAAACGCATAACTTATGCGGGCATTTTCTTCCGCCACCCTGTTTTCTTCCTGAATGGCTCTCGCGTGTAATGCTGTTACGGCAAAAAACAGGCACAATACAACAGTAAGTTTTTTCATAAATTCTCCTAATTTATAATTTCGTGCAGTTCAACAAAGAAAATCAAAGTGGCGTACGGAGGAATCGTTCCGTAACCGGTAGCTCCGTAACCGAGATCGTAAGGAATGTAAAAAATGTANTGGCTTCCCGTGCCCATAAGCTGTAATCCTTCNGTCCAGCCTTGAATAACCCGATCAAGTTCAATAACAAGCGGTTCTCCGCTGGAAAAAGAGCTGTCAAAAACAGTGCCGTCAAGCAGGGAGCCTTCGTAATCAACCTTGACAGAGCTGGTCGCCGACGGTTTTGGTCCTGTNCCTTCAATNACAACTTCNTACTGAAGGCCGCTTGACGTAATTTTAACTTCATCCCTTTTGGCGTTGTCGGCAAGGAAAGCGGTTCCTTCCTGCCTNTAATACTCAATCTGATCAGACATCATCGAATTTACTTCGGCATTGAAAATCTCATACGCTTGATCAATATCAAAACGCGGCTCATTTCCGATAAGAACATCATTTAAACCCTGCGTAAATTCATTTAAGTAGGGGATTATTCCGTTAGTAATAAACATATTCAGAATATCCGCCCCGTAAAGCATGCCGAACGCATATGAAGTATCTTCTGTCAGATTTTCAAGGCCGGATAAAAAATTATAAGGGGCTTCAGCGGCTTCTTCTTTCCTGCAGGAACCAAAAACAATAAATGTCATCAATACAATTGCAACAAGTAAATATTTAATTTTCATTGTAAAATCATAACTTAATATCATTTTATTGGCTAGTGTCTGATTTAGGTAATTTTAAAAAACACGAATGTATTGCCTTTTTCATTTGAAATCTGTATATTAGTTATAGTAAGTAATATAAGTCAGCTGTTGTTTGCTATTGGGTATAAAAACGGGGGTAATTTTATGGAAAAGAACGGGGAAATGAAGAAAGTCCTTATTGTCGATGACAGTGAAGTTCATCTGGTTATAGCCGAAAATATCCTGAAAACAAAATTCGAAACAATTACAGCAATATCAGGAAAAGAAGCGTTAAATCTTCTTGCAAAAGGGCTTGTCCCAAATCTGATTTTACTTGATATCCTTATGCCAGAAATGGACGGCTGGGAAGTATACAACAAAATTAAGGGTATAAGCCTGTTACAGAATGTTCCGATAGCGTTTTTAACATCGCTGGACGGGGTAAGGGAAAAGCTTTACGCTTCCAGAATCGGCGCCGCCGATATGATTACAAAGCCCTATGAAGGCAAGGAATTGATTGCCAGGGTAGAAAAAATGCTGGAAGGTAATAAAGAAAAGCTGTAAACA
>WQTB01000063.1 GCA_009786495.1 Treponema sp. | reverse complement strand
GCCGTTGAATCATGGCGCTTAAACCTTGACCGCCGGAAATTATTAAACCTTCTATGCGATGAACTGGTAAAACGCTATCTTTATTGTAAAGATCAAATTGATGAAAACGACGAAGTAAAAATTGAAACAGAAGGGCTGGATCATAATGATATTGAAACAATTTTAAAGATTTTAAATACAGTCTGTCAGCCGAAAAATAATTTTACGATTCCAGCTTTTGATTCTTCATCACACGATCCTCATTCTATACACCCTTCAATTACGCTTGAAACAGGCAGTTTGCGGATTATTTCTTCCGCGGAAAAATCGGTTGATTATTTTTTACATGAAAAACGCGAAGAATTAATCGAAGCGCTTGCAGGCGGCGATTTTTCGGAGAGCAGATGAAAGACGAAAACCTGACAGGAATTGTAAGGCGTATTTCAGGGCCGATAATCCGCGCGTCAGGTATGGGGACGGCAGGCTTATTCGATCTTGTGGAAGTCGGCGAAAATAAAATTATCGGCGAGATAGTAAGGCTGGAAGGCGAAACGGCTGTTATTCAGGTTTACGAAGACAACACAGGCTTAAAAACCGGCAGCATGGTTTATTCGACAGGGCGTCCGCTGTCCGCGTTTTTAGGACCCGGATTGATGGGTACGATTTATGACGGAATACAAAGGCCTCTTGCTCATTTGTACGAAAAAGACGGCGTATTCATGAAGCCGGGCGGCAGATTAAAAGCCCTTGATACAGAAAAAAAGTGGCGCTTTGTTCCCGACGCCGCGTTAGCTGCAAATCTGGCTTCCGGAAACAGAACGGAAGCGAAAGCGGGTCTGCTTCTCGGCGCGGTAAGGGAAACGGAAAGCATCGTATGTAAAATAACGGCGCCGCCAGATTTTACTTATTCAAACGCTGAATATATAACATGGCTTGCCGAAGAAGGCGATTACCGGATTGTTGACGTTATTGCCAAGACAAACAAGGGCCGCGAAATCCCGATAGCGCAAAGGTGGCCTGTCCGCCTTCCGCGTCCGATAAGCGGGCGGCTTGTGATGGACACGCCTTTAATCACAGGCGAACGCGTTATCGATATGTTTTTTCCGCTTTCAAAAGGCGGGACAGCCGCCATCCCTGGGGGATTCGGCACAGGCAAGACAATGACGCAGCACGCTGTCGCGAAGTGGTGCGACGCCGATGTAATAATTTACATCGGCTGCGGCGAGCGCGGCAATGAAATGACCGATGTGCTGACAGAGTTTGCGCAGCTTGTGGATCCAAGAACCGGCCGGAGCCTTATGGAAAGAACTTTGCTTATCGCCAACACTTCCAACATGCCTGTCGCCGCGCGTGAGGTGTCAATTTATACAGGCGTTACGCTTGCGGAGTATTACCGCGATATGGGCTATCATGTCGCGATTATGGCGGACTCCACAAGCCGCTGGGCGGAAGCGTTACGTGAACTTTCCGGGCGCATGGAAGAAATGCCAGCAGAAGAAGGCTTTCCCGCCTATCTTCCGGCGCGGCTTGCAGAATTTTACGAGCGCGCGGGAAGGGTGAATACGCTTTCGGGCAGCGAAGGATCAATTTCCATAATAGGCGCTGTGTCGCCGCCNGGNGGAGATTTTTCAGAGCCTGTTACGCAGCATACAAAAAGATTTATCCGNTGTTTCTGGGCGCTTGACAGGGACCTTGCGAACGCGCGCCATTATCCTGCGATTAGCTGGACAGACAGCTANTCCGAATACGCTGATGAAGTGCGCTCATGGTGGGAAAAGTNTTATCCTTCATGGGCGGCAATCCGCAAATCCTGCCTTGATCTTCTTAANCAGGATCAAAGGTTATCTGAAATCGTCAANCTGATCGGAGCCGACGCGCTTCCTGACGAGCAAAAATTAATTCTTTTAACGTCCCAGATTATCAAGGACGGATTTCTTCAGCANAATTCTTTTGACGATGTTGATATGTTCTGTGTCCCTGAAAAACAGGTTCGTCTTTTAAAGATTATTATGGAATTTCATGAGCGCTGTTCCCGCTGCATTTCACTGGGCGCCCCGATTACAAAAATAACGGAGACAAATTTAAAGGAAGGATTGTCCCGGCTTAAAAGCAATGTAAAAAACGAAGAACTTGATTCGCTTGACTCATTTGAAAAAAACATGCTTGGCGCGCTTGATGATCTTGAAAGGGCGTACCGCCTTCCTGCGCGCAGGATTGAGGGAGCGCAAAAATGAGAGGAATCGAATACAGGGGATTAACGCGCATAGAAGGGCCTGTTGTGATCACGTCGCACTGCCGTAACATCGGTTTTAACGAAATGGTCGCGGTTTACGGCAGGGATAACAATAAAAGGCTCGGACGCGTGCTTGATTTAAGCGAAGACTGGGCGGCAATTCAAATTTTCGGAAACTCAACAGGGCTTTCCGCGGACGAATCACGCGTCGAATTTCTTGACAAGCCGATGGAACTGCGCGTAGGTATGGGGCTTTTGGGGCGCGTTTTTAACGGACTTGGAGAACCTGCCGACGGATACGGCGATATTTTTTCTTCAAAGACGCGCGACATTAACGGCTTTCCGATTAATCCGTACGCAAGAACATATCCGCGCGATTTTATCCAGACAGGGATTTCTTCCATAGACGGAATGAACACGCTGATCCGCGGACAGAAACTGCCGATATTTTCAGGTAACGGCCTTCCGCATAACCGCCTTGCCGCGCAGATTGTCCGTCAGGCGAAAATTCTTTCAGCTAACGGCGGATCAACCGATGACAGCCGGTTTGTAATCGTTTTCTGCGCGATGGGCGTAAAAAACGACGTAGCTAGATTTTTTCTTTCCGACTTTGAACGCTCAGGCGTACTTTCCAATGTCGTGATTTTCCTGTCTCTTGCGGACTCCCCTTCGCTTGAAAGGCTTATCGCGCCAAGATGCGCGCTTACAGCCGCAGAATACCTCGCATACGAAAAAAACATGCACGTTCTTGTCGTAATGACAGACATGACAAACTACTGCGAAGCGTTACGCGAAGTTTCGTCAATCCGCGGCGAAGTGCCGGGCAGAAAAGGATACCCCGGATACCTTTATTCAGACCTTGCCTCCCTTTATGAAAGAGCCGGAAAAATAAAAGACTCGTCAGGCTCAATCACGCAGATTCCTGTTCTTTCAATGCCAAACGACGACATAAGCCACCCAATCCCCGATCTTTCGGGCTACATTACAGAAGGCCAGATTGTTCTGGATCGCGAGCTTTATCAGCGAGGCATTTATCCGCCTGTCGCGGGCCTTCCAAGCCTTTCGCGCCTTATGAAAGACGGAATCGGCAAAGACATGACACGCGAAGATCACAAGGATGTTTCAAGCCAGCTTTTCGCCGCTTACGCGAAAGTAAAGCAGATAAGAAATCTTGTCTCGATAATNGGCGAAGAAGAACTTTCAGATAACGACAGATGTTATCTGAAATTCGGCGAAAGGTTCGAGCAGGAATTTTTATCTCAGGATGAATATGAAAACCGCAGCATAGACGAAACTCTTGACACCGGCTGGAAGGTTTTAAAAGAACTCCCGAAAGAAGATTTACTGCGCGTTAAAGAAGAGTATATAGAAAAATACATGAAGTGANAAAAAATATTCTTTCGCTTAACGTTCTGTTTACTCCATCGCAAGCGAATCAAGCCTTTCCAAAGCCCAGTAGGTATACTTGCGTATGCGGCTGTCGGGATCTTCCTTAAGCTTTTCAAGGATTTCGCGGCTGTGGCCGCTTTTAAGCTTTTCAAGGGCTTTAACGACGCATACGCGCACTTCCTGATCGGGGTCTTTTGCAGCTAACACAAGTCCGCGGAAAGCTGGAAGCGTATCCATAAATGACAGCAAAAACGCGGCTTCTCTTCTTGTATCCGCGCTTCTGTTGGAAAGCCGCCTTACAGTTTCGTCAATAAAGCCGGTTTCTTCAAGAATTTTTACAAGGTACGGTTTTACAGACGCGACTTCGTCCTTTAAAATCTCCACAATCTGCGGTTCCGCTTTTCTTCCCTGCGCCCTGAAAACAGGAATCAATTTATCGCGTAACGCAGGCTCCGCGTCCTTAAAGATATCGATTATACGCGTAATGTCCTTTCTTGTTACGCGCATCGCAAGCGCTTTTTCCGCGTGTTCGCGCAGGCTGTCATTTGAATCAAGCACTGAAACAAGGATCGGTATTCCTTCGGCTCCCGCCGCCTGAGCAAGGCCTCCGATAACGCCTGTTTTAACTGTGTCTGTCTCGTTCGGGTCTTCAATTACATTTTTAAGAATTTCAAGCGCCTGCGCGTTGCCGTGAACCGCGATTACTTCCGCTGTCGCGAGGCGCACCCTTTCCACAGGATCGTGCAGCATTGACGTTTCCTGATTTAAAAGTTTTATCTCGCCGAACCCCAAAAGCGCCCTTATCGCGGCGACACGCACGTCGGGATCCGCGTCCTTTAATGAAGCGCGGATTTCCTTCATGAAGCTTTCATTTTTTATATCAGGAAGTATGGCGATAATGCACGATCTTATGCGCGCGTCAGGGGAAGCGAGCAGCGACCTTGCCTTCTCTTCAAAAATTTCCTGCGGGTACCCCGCGATAATTTTCGCGAATTCTTCCAGTTCTTCAGTTTTTAAGACAGGAAGGCTTTCTAAAATTCTTTGCAGACAGAAAGGAAGGCCAAGCCGCCCAAGAATTTTTAAGGCGGATATACGCACAATATGCGGGTAACTTGCGCGTTGCGCGTTTAATATATTGAATATTTTCGCAAGTATAATGTCCGCGCTGAAAGTTCCAAGCAGATTAATAAGTTCATCACGAAGCGGAAAGCCTGTGTTTTCAAGGAAACCAAACAGAACCGGAGTAAAAAGAGCCTGATCATCTGCGGGAATCTTTTTTAGAAGCATCTCAAGATACGCTTTGTCATTCTCCCTTTGCGAAAGTTCTTCAAGAAGGATTTCATACGATTTAACATTACCGCCTGTATACACGGCTTCCAGAGTTTTTAAATAAATTTCTTTTAAAACCGGGTCGGGCTTTCTTGCGCTGAAAAAAGCAAACACTTTTTTTTCAAGATAGCATATATGTTCCTGCGTTCCGGTTCCGGTTTTCTGCGAATTTTCAAGCGATGCGCCCGCAAGAAGCCTTGAAGCGATTAGAAGCGGAGCGCCGTCTCCTGTAAAATAGTCCGAAAGAAAACCCGAAACATTAACTTCCATCGCTTTTTTTAAGACTGATATGCTGTTTTCTATCGATACAGGATCGTCCATTGTATTCTTGGAAAGCATCGAATCCAGTATCCCGCATTTTTGCAAAAATACCGCGGCAGGATACCTAAGCGACTTGTCTTCAAGCTCAAGCGAAGACATCGCAAACGCCCTGTCCGCCTGACAGCCGGGATCAAGGAGTTCAAGCACGCGCGATGTTTCGATTTCATTTAACATTTCATTTTTCGGATTGTATGTATCGGCATAATCGTCCGTTATGCGCTTTCTTGCGGCTTCGCGCACTTCATAAACAGGATCGCAGGTAAGCTTGTCCCATAGAATCCGCCACGTTTTTTCTTTTTCAAGTTGAACGTTCTCTGTCAGTATTCTTCTGATAAGCGGATGCGAATCCTTAAGCCCGTCTTCCATCATTCTTTCAGGTATTATGCCGCTTTCTATAGACGCATCGCCCTGCGCTTCGCCTTGTTTCATCTGCATTTTGCATAACAGAATCTGATACGCGAAATAGCGCGAAAACCATTCAGGATCGCCTGTCAATTCCCTTAAAAGGCCGGTATTATCATTAAAAAAATTAATTCCAAGCGCAGGCTCAAATTTTTCGCCCCTGCAGGTTTCCGCAAGAAGCCTGATAACTTTTTCTTCGCCTTCCTGCTTCATCCATGTATTAAAAACATTTTGAAGCCTCTGGCTTTTTCCCGTAGAAATAAAAGCTTTAAAAAGATTCGACTGCGGACAGTACAATAAAACCCGCTTTAAATCCTTTGACGCAGGAATTTTTGAAGACAGAAGTTTTTGCACCCATTTATCGGCAAGGCCTGTCTTGCGCACAACAAGAGAACCCATCTTCCTTGAATATCTTTCCATGCGTTTTGAATAACGCATAAGCTTGTTTGCAGGATAATATTTTTGAAATTCTTTTATCGCGTCCGATGTCTCAGTTCCGTCCTGCGTATTAATGAGTTTTTTAAGCCTTGATTTAAATATCCTTGTATTTATAAACCATATAATAAAAAGTATTAAAAAAACAAATGCCAATGGCGCCACAATATAAATCCACAGCGGCAAATCAATCCCAAGCAACGAATCCAAATAATTTTTCATGACGATAACTCCTTTATCTGATTCCTTTAACGTTATATATCTGTATTGGTTTTTCCTTTCCCTTGACGCGGACAGGCGGCCTTTCTTCGCAGATGAATTTGTCGTTTAACTGCGTCCATGTTGAGTGTGAAATTATGATTTCATCCGCTCCCGCGACTCCTTCAAGGCGCGCGGCAAGATTNACNGTATCGCCGATCACAGAGTAGTCCATCCGCTGCATGCTGCCAAGGTTTCCCGCGACAAGCGGGCCTGTGTTCACTCCGATTCCGATCCGCAGCCTTGAAGCTCCCTTTCTGAAAAATTTTCTCTTTGCGGATCTGACTGTCTCCTGAATTTCAAGCGCGCAGGAAACCGCGTGATACGCGTCGCCTTTTTCGGGTATCATAGGAACGCCCCAAACAGCCATTATGCAGTCGCCGATAAATTTATCGATATAGCCTTTGTGATACGCAACTTTTTCAACGGCGTCGCCAAAGTATTCATTAAGGATTTCTATAATTTCTTCGGGTTCACGTCCTTCTGAAAAACTTGTGTATCCGCGAATGTCGGCGAAAAATACCGTGGCGATTCTTTTATCGCCGCCAAGATTAACAGAGTCAGGCGATTCCATCAGTTTTTCAAGAACTTCATTTGACATATAACGCGTAAACATATCTTTAATAATACGCCGCTCTTCACTTACAGCCTGCACCTTTTGCTTTAATTCCTTTTCACGCGTCTGGTTTGTAAAAAGGAGCGTTAAACCTTCTTTTTTTCCGCGCGGCGTTTTTAAAGGAGTTATATTCAATGAATAATCTATTTCTTTATCCGCGTTTTTGTATATTCCTTCAAGACCGATAATTTCATTGCCGTCTTCAAGGCTTCCTGAAATTATTTTGATGGTTTTTCCTGAAAGCGAATTTTTAAATGTATTTTCAAAACTGCGGCCAATATCATCTTCTTTTAATCCCATTAACTCCGCCGCAGGTTCGTTAAAGTAGTAAATATGCCCTGACGCGTCGGTTGTGACAATCAGGTTTGTCATCGAGTTAAA
>WQTB01000062.1 GCA_009786495.1 Treponema sp. | reverse complement strand
TTTTTCGACAGGATAATATTGCACATAATATCGGTTCGTTTCTTTGATAAAGACGCAGGATTAAAAACGGCGCTGCAAGGAATCGGAAAAAGTCTTTGCAGGGGATTAACAGGCGATCTATTATGGCGGCGTTTAAGTCCGGTGCGTTCCGCGGTAATGCCGGTACGCGTTCTTGAACGCAACCTTAAAACAGGCAGAGAAATCGCGCTGCGCAAAACCAGTCTGAAAAAAGGCGGAACCGATTACGGCATTCTGCTTACGTTATGGGCAATTTCCGTAGAAGCCGCTTTGCTTGCGGGAGAAATTATTTTTTTTATTTCGATCGCGCAGCTTTTCGCGCCGGGATTTTTAAACTCCATAAACAATCCGCTTGATCTTGAAATATTTTTTTACGCCGCATGGTGTTTAAACTTTATCCTTGTCGAAACAATTTATGTATGCATGGGATTCAGCCTTTATATTAACGGAAGGATTCAAATAGAAGGATGGGATTTGGAAATTAAATTCCGCGCTTTTTCCCGGCGGCGGCAGGCGGTTCCGCCGCGGCAAATGAATCAGATGAACAATATTATTAACTCAGGAAAAAATATCGTTTTAGTAACTGCAGTAATTTTCGCGTTGTTTTTAATGCCGGAAAATATTTACGCGGATGATGATCCGCCCTACGAAATACTTCAGACAATTCTTGATTCGCCTGATTTCGGCGGCGAAGAAGAAACATGGAGCATAAGATTTAAAAATAATAATGTAAATAATAATGATATTAACGTTGATTCTGAACTAATAGAGCGTATTCAAAAAATCTCTGCGCGAATTTTGCAGATCATTTTGATCGTTATAATTGCGGGAACGCTGGTTCTTCTTTTTATTTATTTTAAAAAATATAAATATAACAAACCGGATAAAAAAAATTATGCTACGCAAAAAATAATTTTGAAAAATCAGACGGAAAATCCTGAATATCTTTTGGAAAAGGCGTTAAATTATCATGAAAAGGGAGAACTTCGCCTTTCCTGGGGATACTGCGCGGCGGCTGCAATAAAGTCATGGACAGTCTGCAAAAATATCGCGTTCCCGCCTGACGCGGCGGAAACAGACTGCGCGGCAATTATTAATTCAATGAACGGCGAAAGCCAGTCCGCGCAGAATTTTGACAGGCTTATAAAAAACTGGGTGTATCTTGTGTATGCGGGGAAGGTTCCCCCTGACGGAAGTTTTAATGAAGCCGTCGATTTTGTAAAGGCGCAGTATGGATAAAAAAATCCTTTTATGCGCCGCGGTTATATTTGCAATCGCCGCTCTTCTTGTTTTCGCCTGGAATAATCTTGAAATATATCAGGATAAAAGATTTATTTTCCCGTCAGATGAAATTATGCAGAATAATTTTTACGCGATGGATCAATGGCTTTCCACTACAGGCCATAAAATCAGAATTGAAAATTATTTTAATCCGATTATGCTGTCTGACGCGGCGGAAAACGTAATCATGGTAAATTCAAACGCGTACAGCTGGCGCAGCATGGAAGAAATATTAAGATGGATTGAACAGGGTGGTTATTTTATACTTGATCTTGCGTCTAACAACAGATCATTAAACAATAATATTCTTGAATTTTTATCCGGCTTTGGAATTAATGTAGAGTATACTCAGCAGGTTTATACAAACGAAGCTGTTGAAGAAGAAGAACCTGCTGATGTTGTTGATAAAGAAGACGCGTATCCTGATTTTCAAACACTGGTCGCTTTTTCAATATTAAAAAATGAAAAAATTTTTACGATGAAAGACGCGGACGGAAATATACGGCTTGTAGAAATCCCAATCGGATCAGGATCGCTTACAGTTACTGGCGTTCCGGTTTTCATGTATAATAATAATTTAAGAAAAGAAGCAAACGCCGCTTTAGCATGGAAGCTAACAGGCGCGCGGACAGCTTCGCCTTTAAACGCGCAGGAAAACAAAGGCATATTTTTTATAAGGACTCAGAATGTGAATACGGCATTTTCATTTTTCGGATCGATAATAGAACGGGGAAATTTTTTACCCGTAATAATCGCCGCGTTCATATTGATTGCCGCAGGTTTCTGGATGGTGATTCCTTCGTTTGGGAAAGTTTCTATGGAAAAGAGAATAATTTCACGCCCCATTAAAGATCGTTTAACAGCGGAAATTCGTTTTTTAAAAAAACACAGCGCGCTTGATTACTACCTTGATACGCTTTCAGGCGGCGGCAATAATAACGAAACATATAATTACAAAGACCTGATAAATCAATACCGGAGAAAATTAAATGAATCAGAGAGAAGCTAACGTACCTTTCAGCGCGGAAACAGCCGCGTTAAAACTGGAGCAGGTAAAAAATGAAATCGCGAAAGCGTTTATCGGACAGAAACAGCTTGTCGATCATGCGCTGATTACTTTAATCGCGGGCGGACATCTGCTTGTGGAAGGCGTTCCCGGTCTTGGAAAAACCCTGCTTGTCCGCGCGCTTTCAAAAGCCATCGGCGGAAATTCAAAAAGGGTGCAGTTTACTCCGGATCTGATGCCTGCCGACATAACCGGTAATATAATGCTTGATCCTGCCGCGGGAAAATTCATTACGCGCAAAGGGCCTATCTTCGCCAATATTTTTATCGCGGACGAAATCAACAGGGCTCCTGCAAAAACACAGTCCGCGCTTTTTGAAGCGATGCAGGAGTTTCAGGTAACGCTTGACGGCGAAAGCCATTTGCTGCCGTCGCCCTTCATGGTGCTTGCCACGCAGAACCCGTTTGAACATGAAGGCACATATCCGCTTCCTGACGCGCAAAAAGATCGTTTTCTAATGAAAATAATCGCCGGTTATCCCGCGGCTGATGAAGAAAAAAATATGGTTCTTCAGGTTTTGAAAGACAGCACCGGAGAAGAATTATCCATTGATGGCGTAAACACTGTTCTTGAAACCGGTGAGTTTTCATTGCTAAAAAAATTCGCATCTTCTGTCCGCACAGATCCGCTGATTGCGGATTACGCTGTGCGCATAAACACGGCGACAAGGGAAACTCCCGCGGTAGAAACGGGAGCAGGCCCGCGCGGGAGCCTTGCGCTGATAAGGTGCGCGCGCGCGTACTCTATTCTGCAGGGAAGGGACTTTGTTCTTCCTGATGATATTAAGGCAGTCGCTGCGCAGGTGCTTTCCCACCGGCTTACGCTTTCCGCAGAAAGCGAGCTTGAAGGAGTAAGCGCAGGCAGCATAATCGCGAATATTATTAATAAAACTGAAGCGCCGAAAGGAATAACGGATAATGCCGGAAAATAAAAGCCGGGTAATATTAATGCCTGGAAGAACATTTTTTATATCAGCACTTTTTTATCTTGCGCTTGGATGTTTCGCTTTTTTTATAAGCGGAATTTTTGTTATCTGGATTTTGACAGGCGTGCTGCTGATTCCGTTTATTATAACAGATTTACTTTTACTTCTTCTTTTAACGGAACGCCTGCAGATTAAAAGGACTGTTCCATCTTCCGCGGCGCAGGGCGAAGCATTAAAAGTTTTACTCTTAATTCGCAGGAAAGACCGTTTTTTGCCTTTTTCGATCAGGCTTTATGACCTTTACCCCGATTCAATGAGCTGCCTTAACAACGCGCAAGTTTTTCCCGCTAAATTGGACAGAAAAAATCTTAGGAAAACCGGCACAGTTGTTTTTGAATACAGCCTTATGCCGGAAGAAAGAGGCGCGTGGTTTTTTTCGGGGACTCAGGTTATGCTTGGGTCGTTTTTGCGTTTCTGGAGATTGCGCGTAACGCATGAAAACATCAGCGCTGGGCGCACATATCCAAACTTTAAAAAAATGGCGCGCGGCGTAAATATTAAAGGCAATCCCGAAAAAGGCGAAGTAAAGCAAATCCGCAAACGCGGGCACGGGCTTGAGTTTGAAAGCCTGCGCGATTACATGGAAGGCGATTCAATGCGTTCAATTGACTGGAGAGCGACAAGCAGAAACCGCAGGCTCGACGGAAAACCGAAACTTATTGTAAGAAATTATCAGGAAGAACAGGATCAGCAGATTTTGTTTATTATCGATTCAGGCTACCGCCTGCCGGATTATCAATTTGACAGCGCGCTTGAAGCGATGCTGCTGCTCTCTTACACAGCGTTGAAACACGGAGACGCGGTTGCGGCGGCGAGCTTCGGAGCGCATGACATCTGGATACCGCCGCGCAAGGGAATTCGCGCATATATGTCGCTTATGAACACGCTCTATGATCTTCACAGCGCGCCGGTTCCATCTTCGCCTTTTTCCGCAATGGAAAAAGCGTTAAGCCGCCTTCACCGCCGCAGTTTAATTGTTCTTATCAGTAACTTCCGCGAAGAAGACGGAGAGTCGCTGTCATGGATACTCCCGCGGATAAACAGGCGGCATCTTCTTCTGATGGTGAGTTTTCAAGAAACCGCGCTTTACGAACTGGCATCAGGCGCAGGGCGGCAGGGCGGCCATTCTTTCAGAGCCGGCTTTGCCGATGAAAATGAAATCCTTGAAACTGCCGCCGCCCGTTCATACCTTGTAAACCGCCGCAGGCTTTACCGCAAGTGGGAACATTCCGGTCTTCTTGTTCTTGAAACATCGCCAGAACATATTTCTTCGGCATTGATAAATAAATATCTAAGCGTAAAAAAATCCGGAAAATTATAATGACAGAAAATAAAAGTAAAAAAATTCTTGTATTTTCCGATTCTCACGGGAGCGTCAGCGCGTTAAAAAATGTTTTCGCGTGGGCAAAAGATCATCTGCCGCCTGATGACTCAATCTGCGCGGCGGCTTGTCTTGGCGACGGGCTTTCCGACATAAGCAAAGCTGCGGATGAAACAGGGTTTTACAGCGATTGGAAAATTGTCCGCGGAAACAATGATTTTAACATTCACGAACCGGAAGCCGCTGTTTTTGATTTTGCCGGAAATTGTTTCTTTATGTGCCACGGACACAGACACGGTCTGTACGGCGGAATTTTTTCGCTTTTATCAGCGGCGAAAAATAATAAAGCTAACACCGCGCTGTTCGGTCACACGCATGTTCCGTTTAAAAAAAATGTTGACGGGGTATTGCTTGTAAATCCCGGAAGCGTAAGCCGGCCGCGCAGCGGAATGGGATCAACTTTCGCCGTTATTGAATGCGCTGAAGGCAGCCAGCCTGACGTAGTTTTTTACGGGATTGGCGACAGGGGATCGATTTACAAAGTAAAAGTTCACAACTGAAGGAAGCTTCCCAAATGAAACATTTATACGAATCCTGCATGATATGTCCGCGGAACTGCGGCGTGAACAGGCTCTCAGGCGTTAATGGTTTCTGCGGCGAAACTTCATCGCTTCGCGCCGCGTCCGCTGTAATACACCGCGGCGAAGAGCCGCCAATCACAGGCGCGGGCGGTTCGGGAACAATTTTTATAAGCGGCTGCAATCTTGGCTGCTCTTTCTGCCAGAACTATCAGATTTCGCATAACAACACCGCGGCGCAGAAACCTGTTCAAAGCCTTGGCAGAGAAATTACGTCCGAAGAATTCGCGCTTATATGCGCCGCGTTATGTGCAAAAGGTGCGGAAAACATCAACATTGTTACAGGGAGCCACGCTGTTCCCGCGATTATAAAAGGAATTGAAGCTGCAAAAAAAAAGAACGTGAATATTCCTTTTTTGTGGAATTCTTCAGGTTATGACAGCGTTAATTCGCTTGAACTTTTAAAAAATTATATCGATATTTTTCTTCCAGACATTAAAACGCTTGACTGTAAAATTGCGGAAAAATATTTTAACGCGCCAGATTATCCTGAAACAGCAAAAGCTGCGGTATTAAAAATGATCGATATTACGCGGCAAAAACAGCGCGGCAGCGATAAATCAAAAGTAATTATCCGCCATCTTGTGCTTCCCGGCCATCTTGAATCCACGCGATCCGTTCTGCGCTGGTTTGCAGATAACGCAAAAGACCGCGCGCTGCTTTCCGTCATGACCCAGTACACGCCTGTTAATTGCAATTCAGAACAGTTGCCCGCGGCGAANCTTCCGGCTCAGGGGTATCTTTCAGCGCGCGAACTTGATACCGTCCTTGGCTGGCTTGATGAATACGAAATTGACGACGGGTTCTGCCAGGAACTTGTAACAGGCAGCGCATGGCTTCCTGATTTCAGGCGAGACAATCCTTTTTCATCAGAGCTTTCGGTTCCGGTATGGCATGCATAAAAAAATTAATTGCGCTGAATCTTTACCAAAACTTCAGCTAATGGGAAAAGCTCAGTTACCATCCGAATTTAAGTCCGAATCTTAAACCCGGGCTGCCGTTAGTCCAGCTTTCAATAAAATTATGTGAAAGCAGGCTCGCGCCAAGATTAATTTCTATCGCTCTGAAGTTAAGCGCTATATCAATACTGTTTTCCCAGACACGATCGTAATAACCCATTCCAAGAGTTAATATAAAGATATTTCCAAGATCAAGACGCGCTTTTAAACCAGCTTCGAGAGTGAACGCGTTAACAAAGGCGCCGTCAACAGAAAAACCGATTAACGGAGTAACGCCAAGAAAACCAAACGGACGCCAGTCAGCCCATATATTTAATTTAATGGGTCTTCTGACAGATTTCGGTTCAATGCCGTAACTGGTATCTCCTATATTAATTTCCGGNAGACCGCCTTTAAAAATATCAATTGGTTTATTTTCACTTCCAATCCATCCCCGCATCTGCATNTAATCCTGCATTTTCGCCGGAATCATCGGAATGTAATATATATCAAGTCCGACGGAAAAATCAAGNAAATTAATTTTATCTTTTAAACCGNTTACTTCAGCGAGCGGAAATTCAAAACCGATATTAAAATCCAAACCGGGCGATCCTGTGATTTCACCCGCGTTACCGGGTGCGAAAGAAGCGGCGGAAAAAATCTTCATGTCATACTTCATAAAAAGTTCTGTTCCGGCGGCTGTATTGTACTTGGTGTAAGTAATGGAAGGTTCGGTATAAATAACAGGATAATAAACAGAAGGCGCAATCTTGATTTTTAATTTTGATATATGGAAAAAAGTTGAAAACTGAATCTGCGCGTGCATCGAAACCGCGAAATCCGATTTTTCGTCTAACGCATCGCTGAACGTAAGCATTTTTCCCGAAAGACCGATAGCGCCTGCTGCATCAATACCCAATGAAACGCCGAACCCCCAGACATTATTACTGTTAAATGAAAAATAAAGCGGAGCGGCGGTAATATTAAAATTAAGGAAGAAACCGTCTTTTAATTCATCAATGTCAAGAACAATTGTTTCCTTAAAAATATCCGTAAGACTTATAAAATTGTTGGAAAAACCAAAATCGATATGCGCAAAGCCGATCTCCCACGAGCGATCCGGTAT
>WQTB01000061.1 GCA_009786495.1 Treponema sp. | reverse complement strand
GGCGCTGTAGTATTTTCGCTTATAATGCGCAATCTATTAACCGTAATGCAGATTCTCATGTGGTCGCATATTTTTCTGATTGGCACAGGGCGCGGACTTAAGGAAACATTTTCCCATTACATATACATGATCCCTGAATCTTCGTTTAAAAAAATCATCTGGAGCAATCTGGAAGTTGTCATTAAATCCTTTACTGAAGGCGCTGTCATTTTTACGGTATGCGGAATTATTTTAAAAGAAAATCCTTTAATGATAATCAGCTGCATCGTAGCTTTTACGCTGTTTTCATTTACGATACTTGGAATAAATTATGTTTTTATGCGCTTTACAGGCGCGAATGTCAGCGCGGGTATTTTAATGATGGCTTATTTTTTCGCTGTATTGATTGTTATCGTTCCGGGAGCTGTGCTCGCTTTTGTTACGGGAATCGCAATCGGCGGAAAAACAGGAGTGATAACCGGCATATTGATTCTATCGCTTTGGGAGCTTCTTACAGGCGCTGGCTGCTTTGCGCTTTCCAAAGGCGTTCTTCATAACTGCGACATGGCGGTCTTAAAAAGAGGAAAGTAAAGGGACATTGAATAAAAATGAAAGAAAGGTTAAATTAAACATTAATGAAAATTAAATATATCACCAGCCTTATGATAACAGTTTTATTTCTTTCGGTATCCTGCACAAATTCCGTGCCTGAAATTTCATACGGATTTTTGCATCTTGTTCAATATCAGGGCGAAGCAGGACCAGTCGAACATTTTTCATTTTTTATCATGCCTGTCGATAATGACGGAATAGATAACCTTGATGAGCTTTATTTTTATCACGACAGGGAACAGCTTCGCTGGCGCATTAAAAGCGACGAATGGCTTTCTTATACAATAGACGGAAAAACGTGGATTGGAACGCGGAGTATCGCGGCGCAGGACGGAAGGCTTCCGCGCGGGTTATTCCGCGCAGTTTTGTATAACAAGGGCGGAGAAAAAAATGAGAGAAATTTTGTTTTCGACGGAAGCGTGCACTATCCGTTCCCTGAAATTGTCATAGCTGACGGCAGATACGAAATTAAATCAATGTGGCCAAACAACAAACTTGTCTGCTACGACAGCTCGGGAAATTTTATTAATACTTACAAGATTGAATCCCTTACGGGGAATGTTTCTGATTTAAGGCTTCCGTCTTCTGCAAGCACTGCCGCGCTCTGGACTGAGGATGAAGCCAATTTTTGCAGCGCATTTACGGACGTTGTATCCATACATTAATTAAAAATGATACTCAAAAGTTATGTAAAAAGAACAGGGCATTTTACAGACGCGCAAAAAAAAGCATACGACAGCCTCTCTTCCTTTTTTCTGATTCCGTTTTCCGAAAACAATTTAGATTTAAAAGAAATATTTGCAAATGGAAACGAATCATCGCCTGTTCAATTTGACATTACTGCGGAAATCGGGTTTGGATCGGGATTCACCGCGGCTGAAATCGCCCAGGCAAATCCTGATAAAAAATATATCGGAATCGAAGTGCATCGTCCCGGCATCGGAAAACTTTTATGGGAAATAGAAAAGCGCAAGCTTTCCAACATCAGGATAATCGAACATGACGCGGTTTTTGTTTTTGAAAAAATGATCCCAAAGGAATCTCTTTGCGGCATTCATATTTTTTTTCCCGATCCCTGGCCGAAAAAAAGACACAGAAAACGCCGCCTTGTAACGCGCCCTTTTACGCAATATCTTTGCGGGTGTCTAAAAAAAGGCGGATATTTTTACATGGTTACAGACTGGGAAGATTACGCGCTTCACGCCCTTGGCGAACTTGAATCGACGGAAGGCCTAAAAAACGCGTATAATGATTTTGCGCCTGTGCAGGAATGGCGGCCGAGAACCGGATTTGAACGCAAAGGACTGGAAAAGGGTCATATAATAAGGGAGTTATTTTTTAACAAAATATAGTATAATATTGAATATATGCTTTTAACGATCGATATAGGAACGACAAGTTTTAAATCCGCGCTTTGGTCGCTGCCTGAAAGCCCTGTAAAGCTTGATGGCGCGGATTCTTCAGATACGAAAGACATAAGACGGCTGTCTTTTGTTTCTGTTCCGGTGTCGCAGGATACGCCGCCTTTATTATCTTCTTCTTTAAATGAAGAATCGAATACTGAAATAGACCCTGCGCTTTGGCTTAACGCGTTTACCGAAAGCTGTAAGCAGCTACTTTCAGAAACCGGCATTAAAAATTTCAACGGTGTAAAAGCGATTGTAATAAGCGGAAACGGCCCGAGCCTTGTTCCCGTAACGGGCGAATCATTTTTTGCAAACAAATTTGAAGCTCCCGCGTTAAAGGCGCGGCTGTGGCTNGATCACCGCGCGGTAAAATATCAGGAAAAAATTTCCGCCGTTATGGGCGGATTTGTAAACGCAGGATTTTTTCTTCCAAAGATTTACTATTTAAAAAATGACGAAAATGAAATTTACACAAAAACAAAATATTTTCTGGGCTGCCCTGAATATCTTGCCTTCGCGCTTACAGGAAATGCGAAGACAGTGTTTCCCTGCGACGGATTTGACCGCTGGTTCTGGAACGACAGCGCACTTGATCAGCTTGATCTTGACGCGTCAAAATTTCCCGAATTTATAAGACCTGGGGATTTATTCGGAACGCTGATGCCTTCCGCGGCGCAGTATTTCGGCTTTCCAAAAGACACTCCCGTAATTTCAGGCGGGCCTGATTTTTACGCCGCGATTTTAGGTAGCGGCGTAACGGAAGCCGGCCAAATTTGCGATAGAAGCGGATCATCCGAAGGAGTCAATCTTTGCACGACCCGCCGCGTTGTTAATGAAGAAAGGCTGATGTCGTATGCTCATCCTATAAAACCTTTCTGGAATCTTTCAGGGATCATCAATACCACGGGAGCCGCGATTGAGTGGGGCAGGAATCTTCTTGGCTTAAGATCGTTTAACGATTTTATAACGCTTTCAAAAATCAGTAAGCCCGGTTCCAAAGGCGTTATTTTTATTCCGTATCTTGCGGGAGAACGCGCGCCTTTGTGGGATCCGCTTGCGCGGGCAAGCTGGCAGGGGATAAGCCTTGGCGCAGGACGCGGTGAAATCGTAAATGCGATTCTTGAAAGCATAGGTTTCGCTGTCAGGGATGTTATCGGCGTGATGGAGCAGTCGGGCGAAAGCGCAAGCCAATTGCGCGTAACAGGCGGTCTTGCGGACTGCGGCAGACTCAATCAGATAAAAGCCGATATTACCGGAAAACAGGTTCTNTGCGGCGTTCACAAGGACGAAGAGCTGCTGGGGCTCGCGATAATCGGCGCGTGTTATCTTAAAATNTATTCTTCGTATGAGCAGGCGTCAAAGGCGATGTGCCGCATAGAAAAAACATGGGAGCCGGATTTAAATAATAAAAAAATATATGATGATTTATTTTATCAATATTTATATTACAGAAGCAGGAAGAAAGAAGAAAAATGAAAAAACTGTTATTGCTTTTGCTTGTGCCTTTAATTTTATTTTCAGGCTGCCTTAAAAACAGCGGTTCGCAGAGCCGCGGAACGTTAAACGTTCTTGTTTTTGTTACAGGGGTAACGGCCGGAAGTCCGACTTATGAAATGATGGCCGAAGGAGCGCTTGAATACGCTTCATTGAATCCGCTTGTCAATGTAAAAGTATATGAAGCCGGAATGAATCAGGCAGGATGGGAGCAGCAGCTTGCGGAAATGATTTCTGGCGGCCAGTACGATATTGTGATAGGCTCCAATCCGTCGTTACCTGAAATCTGCGCTAACCTGACGCCGCTTTTTCCAAATCAGAAGTTTATAATAACAGACGCTGATTACGCGGGAAACCCCAATATAAGGACGTATAAATACAATCAATACGAACAGTCGCTTTTCCTTGGGTATCTTGCGGGCCTTATAACATCAAGTTCAATGCCGTTTGCGAATAACGAAAAAAAAATCGGTTTTATCGCCGCGCAGGAATTTCCGCAGCTGACTCTGGAAATGGTTCCCGGTTTTATTGAAGGGGCAAAGCGCGCAGACCCTGATATCGAGCTTGATTTTCGCGTAATAGGCTCGTGGGCGGACGCAAATAAAGCGGCTGAACTCGCATCCGCCATGATGAATAGCGGCGTTGATGTGTTTACGTCGATAGCAGGCGGCGCGGCGCAGGGGCTCTTAAAAACAGCGTCTGAAAGAAACGCGTATGTAGTTTGGTATAACATTAACGCCTATGATATGGCTCCCGGAATTATCGCAGGATGCGGCGTAATGGAACAGAAAAAACTGATAATGGAAATTCTTGATGACGTTATTGCAGAAAAAATTCAATACGGCGTATCGCAGGTTATGGGAGTAAAGGAAGGATATCTTAGGTTTATTTTTGATGATCCCGCATATTATAATCTTCCGGCAGATATAAGGCAGAAACTTGAGACATTTATTGCAAACATGCAGTAACAGTATATGATAGCGGCTGAAATCAGGAATTTGTGCAAACAGTACCCGGGAAGCGTTACAAAAGCAAATAACAATATCAGCCTTGATTTATTTAAAGGTGAAATTTTATGCATCGCGGGAGAAAACGGCGCGGGTAAAACAACGTTAATGAAAATGATCTGCGGTCTTGAAAAAAAGGATTCAGGACTTATTAAAATTAACGGAAGCGTCCGCATGGTTCACCAGCACTTCATGCTCTTCGGCGATTATACCGCGGCGGAAAATATTGTAATGGGAAACGAACCGCGCATTGCCGGAATTTTTTTTGATAAAAAAAAAGCTTTAGAAATTTCTATAAAAATTATAATCGAAAATAATTTTTCCGTAAATGCGGACGCGAAAATCAGGGACCTTTCTCTTGGGGAAATGCAGCAGGTAGAAATATGCCGCATACTTTATAACCAAAAAGACATTTGCAATAATGATTCAGGGATAATAATTTTAGACGAGCCTACATCGATACTGACAGAACATGAGACAATGTCTTTATTTAAAACTTTAAGAACGCTTGCGGATAACGGAAAGTCTGTAATTCTAATAACGCATAAACTGCACGAAATAAAACAAATCGCAGACAGGGTAGCTGTGCTCCGCCAGGGGGAATTAAAGGGCGTTTGCGAAGCTTCCCGCGCGGATTTGGATGACATATCAAGATTGATGATTGGTGAAAATCAGCCTGTTCTAAAAAAGCAAAATAAAAGCGCTGAAGCTGAAAGGGATAAAAATCCCTTAATCGCGTTTGAGAATGTTACTGTTATGCGGAAAAAGCAGAAACAGCCGCTTCTTGACAATGTTTCGTTTAACGTCTATCCTGGCGAAATTCTTGGATTTGCAGGCGTAAGCGGAAACGGTCTTGGGGTTATAGAAGCTGTCCTTGGCGGATTTCTTCATCCGCTATCAGGTAAAATTCTTTACAGGGGTAATGATATAACAGGAAAGAGCACGCGCGATCTAAGAAATCAGGGGCTTGCGTATGTTCCAGCGGACAGAACCGGTGTGGGAAGCGCAAAAGGAGCTGCGATATATGAAAATATCGCTGTAAATAACCGCGGATTGTCAAAATCAAAAAAAATTGATTATGCGTGCGGGCTTGTAAAAAAATATAATATCAGCGTCCCCGATATAAATAAAAACGCGTCGGTTCTTTCAGGCGGAAATCTGCAGAAATTAATCCTTGCAAGGGAAATAGACAGATACAGGGATTATATAGTATTTTCGCAGCCGACATGGGGTCTTGACGCGGCGTCGGGAAATTTTATCATGAAACAGATAATCGAACTTAAAGAAAAAGGAGCGGCAGTTATTCTAATATCAACAGACCTTGATGAAATTTTATCGCTTTCCTGCAGGATAATTGTAATGTACAGGGGAAGGGCCGCGGGTGTTTATGACAATGACGGAAGCGGCAGGTTAAAAGAAATGATTGGAATGAACATGCAGGGATTAATGCGGAATCAGCAATGAGTACGTTAAAAAAAATTTTTAATAAAATAAAATTTCTCGCTGTCTTTACAGTTCCCGCCGCATCTGTATTATTTGTCATTTTATTTATATTCCTTTTAAGTGAAACTCCGCTTGATACATTATATTATTTTTTTATAGGACCTTTCAGTAATCTGTTTCATTTTGGCAATATGCTGAACGCGGCAGTCCCGCTTATAATCGGCGCGCTTGGAATAAATATCGCAATGAAGACAGGATGCCTTAATCTTGGCGGAGAAGGGCAGATATACCTTGGAGCCTTCGTTTCTGTAATAACCGCGATTAATATTTACGCGTCATTTTCATGGCTGCCGGGAATCATCGCGACGGTTCTTTCGATAATTTTCGGCTCGCTTTTTTCGGCAGCGGCTGCTGCATTCAGCGGTTTTTGTAAGGCAAAATGGAAAACAAACGAGCTTATAACAACATTTTTACTTTCGTGCGCCTTGATTCCTGTAATCAATTACCTTGTAACAGGACCTTTTTTGGATCCGCAGACATCGCTTTTATCAACCGGAAAAATCGCGGAAAACATGCGGTTCGCCCTTATATTAAAACCATCAGGTTTAAACACAAGCGTTTTTACCGCTTTAATTATTGCGTTTATCGTTCATTTCTTTCTTTATAATACAAGAGCGGGTTACGAGTTCAGGATAACAGGGCTTAATGAAATGTTTGCGCGTTACGGCGGAATTAACACAAAATTGAACATTGTTCTTTCCATGGCAATAAGCGGTTTTTTATACGGGCTTGCGGGAAGCGTTGCGGTTTTTGGATCAAATTACGCTGTTATTAAAGAATTTTCTTCAGGGCTTGGATGGAGCGCGCTCACTGTCGCACTTTTTTCAAATTTTTCGCCGTTGGCGGTTTTACCCTGCGCGCTTTTTCTATCATGGATAAATTCAGGAGCGAGAATAGCGATGCAGAATACCGGTCTTACATATGAGATTGCCCACATTATTCAGGCGGTTATTTTCATTTTATCAACAAGCGCGTTTTTTAAAAGATCGCAATTTGATAAATCAATATTTAGTAATTTAAGAAAAATAAATATTATTAATAAAGGAAAAGAATAAAATGGAAAATATTTTAGTTTTCCTAAAAAGCGCTTTTACAATCATGATTCCGGTTTTCTTCGCCTCTATGGGAGGGCTATTCCCTGCGCTTGCGGGGAATTTAAATATTGCGCTTGAAGGACTGCTCCTTACAGGGGCGTTTTCTTCATTGACAATTTATTTTTTTACAGGGAGCATCGCGGTTTCTGTCACAGGCGCGGTTATGGCAGTAACAGCGTTATGCGCTCTGCATGCGTTTGCCGCGTTTAAACTTCGCTCTGATATGTTCATTACAGGCATGGCTGTAAATCTTCTTTCAGCGGGTTTGTGCGCCGTTCTTTCAGAAAAAATATTTAAAACAAGGGGAGTAGTCGCGCTTGG
>WQTB01000060.1 GCA_009786495.1 Treponema sp. | reverse complement strand
CGCGGGATAAAATTTGTCCTTCACGAAAGATCGGACGAAAATCCCTGTATAAAAATTCAATTGAATATTTTTTTGCAAGAGCTTCTCCGATTTGTTTAATTGCGCCGTGATCCTGATACGGGCTTATAAGCAGCGTGGTTGTAAATGAACTGAAGCCTTCCTGCGCCGCAAAGGATGCGGTTTTTTCAAGACGAATAGAATAACAGGTCTTGCATCTTTTCTCTGTTACAGGGAAAGTTTTTTCCAGAAATGAACAAAGATCGTATTCTTTATTAAAAACTGTCAAAGCAAGTTTTTCGCTGCCTGCGAATTCTTTAAGGCAATCGCGGCGCGCTTTATATTCAAGGTACGGGTGTATATTCGGATTATACCAGAAAAGATGCGGTTCAATATTTTCTTCGCGAAGGCTCTTGATGCACGCAATGCCGCAGGGCGCGCAGCATGTATGAAGCAGTAATTTCTTCATTGACGCAATCCTTTTTTATTCCAATGATAATAAAAATAATAAAAACCGTATTAAACCGATTCTTGTGTTGCTGTTGGTAATATGTCTGTCGCTTTTCGGTATTTCAAATTCAATTATATCGATCGACGCGTTTAATTTTTTATTTAATCTTGAAATAAAATAAATAAATTCTCCGGGGTACATTTCAGCCTGATTAGTACTATGGTTATAAAACCACATGGGCTCATACTGGAAATTTACAAGCTGTGAAAACATTCTTGCAAGATTGTCTGAAGCTGGAGGATTTGTATAATGATTATCAATTCCTTTTCTCATAATTACAGGCGTGCTGCCTGATTTTCCTTCTATCGCTTCAAGCCCTTTCTGCGTAAGTTCATATAAAGGGAAAACCCATCCTGTCCCGTTTGTTCTGCGCGACCCTGCCAAATTATCATATTGATGCGCAGAAATGACAGTGACATTTTTCCAATGCGCGGCGATATTTTCTATAAACAAGGCGATAGCCGCCGTTTCATTCAAGGTAAGATCAGTATCCAGAAAATTCCTATTCGGATCCGCGCCTGCAGGATGTCTGCTGCTGTATATAAGCCTGCTTCTTACAGCGCTTGCAGGGTTAATAAAAAATACGGACATATTTTTTGGAATAATTTGAGGATTTCTTGTTAAATAATTTTCCATTATTCTTACGCTGTTTTCAGCTCCGTCTTCNCCTCCGTGAATTCTTGCGATAAATATAANNGCTTTAAANCTGCCCGCGCCGTATCCGTACTTTCGCGCGTACATTTGCGATCCGTTTGTGAAATAACCGATTTTTATATTTTCAAAAAAATTTCCNGCGGACGGCAAAAACGCATTTTCAGGTTCTAAAACTGCTGTCTCTTTATNAATTATTTCATTATCTGCAATTTCATTTAAAAAATCATCATATATCACTTTAGAAANATTATTAACTGCTGCGCATGAAATAAAAATTAAAAAAATAATAGATAACAAAAAAAAGANTTTTATTTTCATTGAATCAAAACCTGATTTATCATAACATACTCACAGGATCAACATCAACTTCCAGATACACTNTTGAATCTTTTCCCTTTTCATAAACCGGCAGTGCGCTGCGCGCAAGAGAATGAATGACATTCATTGAAGGACTTCTTAAAATAAGCTGCTTTCTATGATTATCGTTTATCATGCCGATGGGACATTCGGCAGGACCAAGCATATCCGCTTCGCCCTTTGGAATTAAAGGCAGAATAATTGACGCAAGACGCTTTATCGCAGCGTCGGCTTTTTTTTCGTCTTTCGCCCTGACAGTAAAACGTATAAGTCTTGAGTACGGCGGAAAACCCAGAGCTTTGCGCTGTTTTAATTCAGCGTCAAAAAAACCTGTAACATCAAGAGCGCATGATCTTGCGATTACAGGATCGGACGGGCGGAGCGTCTGGACAATAACCTTGCTGTCGGGAAAATACCTGCCGGCTCTGCCTGCAACCTGTACAATCAGGGAAAATGTTCTTTCAGCCGCGCGAAAGTCAGGCAGGTGAAGNCCGGTATCGGCNTAAACCACGCCGACTAAACGAACGCCGGGAAAGTTAAGACCTTTNGCTACCATCTGCGTGCCTAAAAGAATATCGATTAAACCTGTTTTAAACATTGTAAGCGTATCTTCAAGGCTCGCGCCGTTTGCGCCTGTTTTCTTGAGCGCGGTATCTGTATCAACGCGGCGTATCCGCAAATCAGGAAATGTGCGCTTAACTTCTTCTTCGATCATTTCTGTTCCAAAACCGCGNTAGCCGGCTTCGACGCTGCCGCACTGCGGACACACAGAAGGAGGAAGAGCNCTGTACCCGCAGTAATGACAGATGCATTTATTTTTGCTTTTATGCCANGTTAATGATACCGAACATCTTTTACAGACAAGCTCCCATCCGCAGTCAGGACACTGGAAAAAATGAGCGAAGCCCCTGCGGTTTAAAAAAAGAATTGTCTGCTTTCCCATTTGCGATGTAATTCTTATTTCTTCTTTTAATTCTTTTGTTAAACATCCTTCCGTTTTNGCAAGGCTGACAGCTTTTATCTCAGGCATTGTGCCNCCGCAAAGGCGCTTTGATAAATTTAGCCTTTTAATCGCTCCCTGTGACATAAGTTTCCATGCTTCAGCGGAAGGGGTAGCAGAACCCATTACAAGGCGGGAGCCTTCCATTGAGCATCTGTGAAGCGCTATCTGGCGCGCGTGGTAGCGCGGAGTATTGCCCGATTTATATGAGCTGTCATGCTCTTCATCAATTATTATAAGGCCAAGATTCGGCACAGGAGCGAACACAGCGCTTCGCGGACCTACTACAATCGGCGCTTTTCCGCTTCTAATCCTGCTCCATTGCGCAAGACGCTCAGAAGGACTCATCCCCGAATGAAGAGCGCAGGCAAGAGAGCCGAAACGGCTTCCAATCATTTTCGCTGTCTGATGCGTTAATGAAATTTCCGGCACAAGGTAGATAACGGATTTACCTTCATTGAGCATATGCTGAGCGGCGCGCAGAAAGACTTCCGTTTTTCCGGAGCCCGTAATTCCATACAAATAAAACATGGCGGGTAACGGCGAGCCTTCGGTTTGCGAATTTGTCAGCAAAGGAGACGTAATTGCGCCAAGAGCGGCAGCCTGTTCATCAGATATAGAAAGAGAACCCTGCGTTTCATCTTCATTAAAATTACCGGAAAGTGTTTTTATAATCATTTTTCTTCCCGAAGGTATCATCGCGGCAAGAGCTTGGCCTGTGCTGCAAAAATAATAGCCTGCCATCCATCGCGCGGTTTCTATGTCTTTGCCTCCGAATAATTCTTCGCTGTCAACTACGCGTCTTATTTTTTTTACAGATTCTTTAGTTACCCCCGGAGGCGGATCGTTTCTCTGCCCGATGATATAGCCAAGACAGTCGCGCCTGCCGAACGGAACCATTGCGCGCTTGCCGACAGCCGCCTCGTTTTTATCATCAATACTGTAGGTGAAACTCTGATCCGAAGGTATGTCAAAAACAAGATCAAAAAAGGAAGCCAATCAAACACCCTCAATTTTTAATTCGCCGCCGTATTGCTCTTCCATTCTTGAACGTAAAATTTTTAAATCTTCCCAGACAGGCCGTCTTAAACTGTCGTTACGCAAAACTGCGGCAGGATGATANATAACAAAAAGCGGAAATGTAAGTCCGCCGGCTTTAAAATCNGTGAAGCTTCCGCGCAGTTTTCCGATTGGCTCTGCGGTTTTTAAAAGAGTCTGCGCGCTGATCCTTCCTGCGGCAAGTATAAATTTTGGTTTTAATAAAAGTATCTGCCGCTCCAGAAAACCGGAACATGCCGACGCTTCTTCAGGATACGGGTCGCGGTTACCGGGNGGCCTGCATTTTACGACATTGGCGATAAATGCGTTGCTGTTACGCGAAAGTCCGATAGAGGCGAGCATTTTATCAAGTAGATGTCCGGCTTTTCCTACAAACGGCCGTCCCTGATCGTCTTCATCCATTCCGGGACCTTCGCCGATTACCATTACAAGCGGGTTTAAAGAGCCTTCCCCGGGAACGGCATTTTTTCTCAAGTTTCCAAGCTGGCAGTTTTTACATATCCTGATTTCTTCCGATATTTTTTCGATGGTTTCGGGAGCGTCTTCTTTAAAATTTTCCGTATTGCGCCCGCTTTTGTATCCCGAACCAAGAAAGTCATCCGTAAGGTCTAGAAAATCCATTATTTTCTGCTTTTCGGCAGCCAGCATACCAGATAATAATATATTAAAAAGAGCTTGTCATCCATACAAAATATAGCGTAGCCTATTGACAAATACGCTATATATATGGCACTATATATAGATTAAAGGTACGCTATATATAGCGTACCTTGATAAAATATATTTAAAGGCAAGGCAAAGGTATGCGATGCCCTCACTGCGGGACAATAGAAGACAAGGTCGTTGAATCACGATCTCTTGCAAACGGAGACGCAGTGCGCCGCCGCAGAGAATGTATAAGCTGCGGCTACAGATTCACAAGTTACGAAAAAATTGATGAAAGGCAATTTATGGTGGTCAAAAAAGATTCAAGGCGCGAGCCTTTTGACCGCCAGAAACTGGAAAGAGGCGTTGTCCGCGCCCTTGAAAAAAGACCGTTTTCGCATATGCAGATTGAAAACCTTATAAACGAAATCGAAGATGAAACGGCGATTTTAAGCAAAGGCAGCAGGGAAATTTCCTGTTCCATAATAGGCGATCTTGTGCTTGAAAGGCTCGGGAAACTGGATAAGGTTGCGTACATCCGCTTTGCTTCCGTTTACAAGGATTTTAATAATCCTGAAGAGTTCATAGAAGAAATTAAAAAATTGGGAGCTGAATATAAATAAACTTGAGGTGTATGCCGGTTTAGAGGGGATTCCAGCCGCTTAAATGTGGCGCTCCGGGTTTTTACTGCTTAGAACACGGAGTTTTTAGGAAAAATCGGCGAATGTGTTCGGGGTAAAAATACAAATTTTTATCCCCTGGCCGTGATGGAAGGTGCTTCCACACGGTCTTTTTTTTTGATATAATCCGTTGTCAAGAGGATAGAATGAAAATAGGGCTGGATACTTTTGCCTGCGGCGGAGGCAAATCCGGAGTAGGAATGTATGTAACCCAATTTCTTAAATATACATCGCCTTCGCAAGAGGCTTTTTTTGAACTTTTCGGCTGGGAATATGACAGATACGCGTACAGTGAAGCCGCGCCGAATTTTGAGTTTATTCCGCAATGCTCCGTTCATGGAAAAACCGCCAACTCGTTTTGGCATATTTATAAATATCCNAAATTCGCTTCCCAAAGACAGTTTGATGTTTGCTTTTTTCCCGCCGCTCACAGATGCACGCCGAATAAGTCTCCGTGTCCGACAATCGGAGTGGTTCACGACATGGCNGCTTACCTTGATGACCGCAGAATCAGGGCGCATTTNGGCGCATTNCTTCGGATGCTGCAGCCTAATCTTTTACGCCGCATGGATGTGATAATCGCAGTAAGCAAATGGGTTAAACAGGAACTTGTAGAAAAAGCGCATATTAAAGAAAATAGAATTGTAGTAATACCGAACGGAATTGATCACAGCGCTTTTTATCCGCGGCAGCGAAACGAAGAAAGCGTTTTATTTATACAGCCTTTCAGCATAAAANGGCCTTATGTGCTTTTTGTCTCGCGNATTGATCATCCGGTAAAAAACCAGATTAAACTGATAGAAGCGTATAACATTTTCAAGGAAAGGACAAAATTTCCNCANAGGCTGGTTCTTGCAGGCGGCGACAGCAATAACGCCTCCGTTGTAAAGGAAGCTGCGAATACTTCTCCTTGGCGCAACGATATTTTCTTTACAGGGCATTTCCCCGTAAAAAGTCTTCCCGAACTTTATGCCGGAGCCGATTTTGTGGTGATTCCGTCGATATATGAAGGTTTTGGAATGGGAGTGGTGGAAGCGATGGCATGCGGAGTTCCTGCTTTGTGCGCCCGCGCCGCTTCATTGCCCGAAACTGCAGAACACGCCGCGCTTTATTTTGATCCGCACAACGCTGAAGATATGGCGGACAGAATGGTCACGGTCAGCACAGACCGCGAAATTTACAACGAATGTCGGCGTCTTGGTCTTGAAAGGGTAAAAGCTTTTTCATGGGAACGCTGCGTGGAAAAAACTTTGCAGATTATTTACCAGACAGCGGGAAAGTAGCGGATAATTTAAACAAAGATATTCACGTTATATATTAGCCGCTTGCAATATACATTTTGTTATGCAGACTTCAACGCATTTTCCGCAGCCTGAGCATTTTGAATAATCAATTACGGCAAGATTATTTTCCATGGCGATTGCGTTCTGCGGACATTCCTTGACGCATTTTGTGCAGGCTATGCAGCCGGAGCTGCATTTCTTTCGCGTAACGGCGCCTTTTTCCGTGTTCTTGCAGGCTACAAATACCGGAAAATCCGCTTTTTTTACCGAGATGATTTTCCCGGGGCATGCTTTTACGCACAGCCCGCATCCTGTGCAAAGCTCTGGGATAACACGGGCAAGATTATCGTCCATGCAGATAGCGTCTGAAGGACATACTTTTTTACAATCACCGAACCCGAGACATCCGTATGTACACGCGTTTTGTCCGCCGTATAATTGTTTTGCAGCTTCGCATGTTAGTATGCCCCTGTATTCCATTTTAATCTGCCGCGTATTAAAATCGCCCCTGCAGGAAACAACCGCGGTTTTCTTTTCTATGCTTCCCGCGTCCACGCCCAGAATTTCGCTGATTTTTTCAAGCAGCGCGGCGCCGCCCGGCGTGCATAAATTCGCTTTTGCGTTTTCTTCAATTAAGGCGCTGGCGTATCCTGAACATCCAGGGTATCCGCACGCGCCGCAGTTGGCGCCCGGCATAATGCCAGCCAAAAGAATTATTCTATCGTCAATTTTTACATACATTAATTTTGATACAATGCTCAGAATGCATGAGCATATAACGCCGATAATCGTGACGGAAATTACGGCAAAAATAATTGAATTCATTTTAACTCCTGTCTACCGGAAAAGATTTTCCATTATGCCGTTAAAGCCGAAAAACGAGAACGACAATATTGCCGCCGATATTAATGTCAGCGGCAATCCTCTGAAAGACGCGGGCGGATCCGTGTTTTCAGTGTAGCTGCGGATACCGGAAAAAATTACCATGCCTAAAAAAAATCCAAGCCCTGAGCCGAACGCGTTAACAAGCGCTTCAATATATGAGTATTCATTTTTTATATTGACAATCGTTACGGCGAAGATCGCGCAGTTAGTTGTCATAAGCGGGAGATAAATTCCAAGAATTTTATAAAGCGACGGAATGAATTTTTTTAGCACTATTTCTACAATCTGCACAAGGGTAGCGATTATCAGAATAAAAACAATTGTCTGCAAATAACCTAGATTGTTCGCGTCAAGCAGATATTTTTGCACCGGCCAAGTCAC
>WQTB01000059.1 GCA_009786495.1 Treponema sp. | reverse complement strand
GGGGGGGGGGGGGTATTTATAAACAAGCGTTCTGTCAAAAAAATATTAGTCATCTATTTAAAAAAACCATCCTGTAAAAAACGTCAAAACTCCGTTTTTTTGCGGAATTTTACTATATAGTGGTTTGTATATCATATAATTGGAAAATAGTCAAGATCAATAATCAGATCAAGGATCAGATCAGGGGATCAGACAGATATACCGTAATGGTATTTATTAATAATTAATGCTATTTGGAACAGCTTAAATTATATCAATTCTTCATATTGCAGCTTGTAAAGCCCCGCGTAAATTCCGCCGTGGGCTACAAGCTCGTCGTGGTTTCCTTCTTCCACAAGGCGGCCGTTTGAAAGTACCAGAATACGGTCAGCGTCCCTTATAGTGGAAAGCCTGTGCGCGATAATAAACGACGTCCTTCCTGCGAGAACTTCCTTCATTCCAAGCTGGATAAGGCGCTCCGTTTCTGTGTCGATCGAGCTTGTCGCTTCGTCAAGAATCACAACGCGGGGGTTATGCGCAATTACGCGGGCAAAGCTGATTAGCTGCCTTTGCCCTGTGGAAATGTTAGCCGCTCTTTCTGATAAAACCGTTTTATAACCGTCCGGCAAACCGGAAATAAATTCATGGGCGTGAACTGTCTTTGCCGCCTTTATAATTTCTTCTGGCGATATATCAAGGCCAAGGCTGATGTTTTCTTCTATTGTGCCTGAAAATAAAGTTACATCCTGATTAACAGGCATTATCGATGTGCGCAGTTTTTCAAGCGGAATATCCTTAATTGGAATTCCGTCAAGGCGGATTTCCCCTGAGTTTATGTCCCAAAGGCGGGCAAGCACATTGATTATCGTAGTCTTCCCCGCTCCTGTGTAACCGACAATCGCGGCCATCTGCCCGGGTTTTATGGAGAACGCAAGATTTTTTAAGACATCTTCGCCTTCCTTATAGGCGAAGCTTACATCGTCAAATTCAACATGACCCAAAACATTATCCGCCTGTGCTTTTCCTGTGTCGGCAATATGCTCATCTGTGTCCATCAATTTAAAGATTTTTTCTCCACCTGCCATCGCCGATTGCAGCATCGTGTATTTTTCGGCGATATCTGTTACAGGCTGGTAAAACATCTGAACAAGGCTGATAAACGCTATCAGCACACCAAGCGATATTGAAAGCGACAAAACCATTTTGCTCCCGACAACAATAACAACCGCCAGCGTAAAAGTGGAAAGCCACTCAACAATCGGCCTGAAGGTTGCGAACACGTACATCTCGCCAAGGTTCGCGTCTAAAAGCTCGCGGTTGCTTTTCGCGTACTCCCTTGAACTTTTTTTCTCCTGCCTGAAAAGCTGAACAACCTGCATGCCGGCAAGCCGCTCCGCAAGATATGCGTAAACTTTTGACGAGGCTGTCCTTTGCCGCCTGAAAGCGTCGCGCGCTTTTACGCGGCTTATTAAAGTTGCAGCTAACACAGGAGGAAGCGTTATAAGCACCATCGCGGCAAGCCGCGGCGAGAGTATAAAAAGAGTGATAACAGTCCCAATCATTACGGCGATGTCTTTTAAAAACGCGACAAGCACGGTTGTAAAAAATTCATCCATTGTCTGCACATCGCTTGTAAGGCGCGTAACAATTCTTCCCACAGGATGGCGCGAAAGATAACCTGTCGACTGTTTTATGGTCTTTGTAAAAAGGCTTATGCGCATGTCCTTCATTACGCGTTGTGTCATTAAATTTGAAGTCCACGTTTGGGTAAATGTAAAAAAGAAAACAAATATCAGTATAAAAAAATAGATTACGCAGCCCTGAATCAAATACTGGGTGTTTTTTACCATTATTCCGTCGTCAATAATGCGCTGAAGCAGCACGGGAAGAAAAAGTTCACCTAACGTTGAAATGACAAGCGCGATAATAGTAAAGACTACAAGATGTTTATACGGTTTTACATAAGACAGAATACGGCGCGTAAGGCGGCTGTCATATTCTTTTGTTACATCGTCAGTTTCAAAATAACTGTCAGCCATTTTCCGCTCCTGCCGATTCCAATCTTTGGAAGGCCGCCATTCTGCCGTAAAAACCGCCGGAGTTTACAAGCTGCGAAGGCGGGCCGTATTCTAAAACTTTTCCCTTTTCAAGAACAAGAACATTATCAACATATTTTAAAGTAGAGACCCGGTGNGANATTAAGATCGTCGTNCGNCCTTTTCTTTCTTTTCTAAGCGCTTCAAGGATTTTTACTTCTGTTTCATTGTCAACCGCGGAAAGCGAATCATCAAGTATTAAGAACTCGCTGTCCATGATCGCCGCTCTCGCAATCGCCGTCCTTTGTTTCTGTCCGCCGGAAAGAGTAAGGCCCCGCTCCCCTACAAGCGTATCTTTTCCATGCTGGAAAATGCTTAAATCCTTTTCAAGCGACGCGAAGCAAATTGCTTTTTCTAGGGCATCCTTATCAATATTTTCAAAACCGTAGGAAATATTGTTCGCGATTGAATCGGAAAAAAGATAACTGTCCTGAGGGCTCACGGCAAAGAGTTTACGAAGATCGTCTAACGGCCATTTTTGTATATCAACGCCGAAAACGCGCACGCTTCCCTGCGGCGGATCAACCATTCTTGTAAGCGCTTTTATCAATGTTGATTTTCCGGAGCCTGTTTTACCCATTATGCCGAGCCACTGTCCGCGCATGATGGTAAGATTAATATTTTCAAGTACCGTTTTTGGCGCGGCTGATTCTGATTCTTCTTTATTTTCTTCTGTTTTATCATTTGGTACGTTATATGAAAAATTAAAATCTTTAAGCTCAAGAGCCGGAACTCCTTCATTAACAACTTTACATTCTTCGCTTCCTGCGTCTTCTCTGTCTCTTATCGAAGGCACAGTATTCAATATTTCATTTACCCTTCCTAAAGATACAGCGCCGCGCTGGATCATGTTTACCATAAAACCTGCGCCCATCAGGGGCCAGATAAGCATTGAAAGATAACGGAACATCGCGACAAGGCTTCCCGGCGTCATCAGACCGTTAATTACGCGGATGCCGCCTGCCGCGAGCATTATTAAAACTGTGAGCCCGGACAAAAATGAAACAAAGGGAAAGAAAATGCCAAACAGCCGCACAAGGTCCATGTTCGCTTTTCTGTAATCGTCATTTGAATCGGCGAATTTTTTTATGAACCACCATTCCTTGACAAATGATTTTATCACGCTTATGCCTGCGAAAGTTTCCTGCGCGTTATCGCTCATTTTGGAATAAGCTTCCTGCGCCGTGCGGAATTTCCTTCCCACCATGCTTCCGAAAAATAAAATCAAAATGGTGATTACAGGAAGCGGAATTACGGAGACAAGCGCGGAGTCCGCGTCCTGGATAAAAATAATTATTAGGATCGCTGTCGCCATAAAAATAAAATCGAAAAACGCAATAAGCCCCATGCCGATTGACATTCTTACAGCGTGAAGATCGTTTATCGAGCGCGCCATTAGATCGCCTATTTTATTTTTCTGGTAAAAATCCCACGACAGTTTTTGCAAATGATTAAATATTTTTTCCCGCAGCTGCGCTTCAATGCGCCTTGACGATCCGTGAATAAAAAAACGCCATAAAAATCTGCCGCCCGCAACAAGCGTCATTACCGCGACCATTAAAACAGAAAGAAATATAATCTGACTCCATTCAAATTCCGCCGGAAATTAAATCAATCGCCATGCGAATAAACTGCGGAATCGCGATCTGCGCCGCGTCAACTATGATAAGGCATAAAATTCCTATAACATACTGTTTTTTGTACTGCGCAAGATACGGGATAAGGGATTTAAATTCTTTTAATGACGCGCCTTTATTCTTCATGAAGCCATAATCTCAATATGTAAATGTTAACATATTTATATTAATTATGTGAAGTCCATTATACGGGGTAATATAAATACATTTATTTAAACTTTATTTTTCTTTTTGGCTTCTTCCTGTTTTTTTAAATCGGTTTCAAGTTTCTGCGACCAGATTGCGAGTTTTTTCTTAATCGCTTCGGATTCTTCGTTTTCCGCAAGCACGATGTGAATGCGGCGAAGCACCGAAAGAAAATTNATGCCTGTTTTAAAATCAAGGGTAACGCCGGTGGAAAGCTCGTATTTTTCGCGGTANCGGTCNGCNGCCTGCGATAAAAGTTTTTTGATTAAACGCAGATGATAAACNGATGAATCATAAAAAGGGGAAGTTGGGCTTGCGTTAACATAAACATTTTTAAGATCGATCATGTTTTTCGCGGCAGCNGCGAAACGGCCTTCTATTTCGACAAACGTCCATCTCCACTTGGAATTATCGCCGTACGCCTGCTCCAGAATGTCAATGGCNAGGCCCATTTTCCGGACCAGATTATAGCGCTGGTTTTGATCATAAGATTCGATAGACTTCAGTTTGTCTTCATAATCGGAAAAAGGAACGTCGATATAATTGCTTACAACTTCTTCAAGGTAAATTACAGCCTTGTAAAGCGATTTTCTTGCGTCGTTCAGGGCCTCTTCGTTCTTGGTTTTTAAAACAGTCTGGGATATTCCGTTAACCGCAATGTAATATGAAGCAAGGTTCAGCATTTCGTCAGCGAGAGTCAGTTTCTGGTAAGGAGATTCAGGAGTGTTCTTCTTCGCTTCGACAAGAAGTTTCTTTTCTTTTTCAAGAAGCGACCTTGTCATTACGATAAAGCCTTTTACTTTTTCATGATAAACATGGCGATCCTGATCGGTAATTTTAGCCATCAGCTGCTCCGTCCTGAATATTTGCGCATAAGTTCACCGGCATGAGCTAGAGCGGCGCTGCCTGCGTCGCCTGCAAGCATTCTTGCAATCTCTTTCCTGCGTCCGTCCGCGCTTAAAGGTCCGATGCCGGTATATGTCCTTCCGCCTTCAACTTTTTTTTCAACCTTAAAATGATTATCGGCGCGTACAGCGATACTTGCAAGATGCGTAACGCAGAAAATTTGCTTAAAACCGCCGATTTGGGANAAATAATCCCCGACTTTNAGGGCNACTTCTCCGCCGATACCTGTGTCGATCTCNTCAAAAACAAGNGTCTGCACATCGGCATCCGGCCGGTTTTCTTCTGCCTGAGTNCCTTCATTNAAAACGCTGCCGGATAAAAGCGCGGTTTTAATCGCGAGCATCACCCTGGAAAGCTCCCCGCCCGACGCGATTTTTGCAAGATTTTTTAAAGGCTCGCCNTTATTCGCGGAAATCATAAACTCGATATCTTCCGTGCCGTAAAGGCCGAAAACNTTCCTGTCTTCATTTTGCTTTGCGATAACGGCGGCTTCAAAAGACGCGCTGGGCATTCCAAGATTTTTTAATATGGAAGAAATTAAACCGCCCAGCGCAGAAGCAGCCTTTGTCCTTTTTTCTTTTATGTTCTGCGCTTTGGAAACAAGAAGTTTTTCAAGCGCGCCTATTTCTTTTTTTATTATAACCCTGTTTTCTTCACTGCCCGCGAGCGCGTCAATTTCCGCCTGCGCGTCTGTCATGTACGATAAAACCGCTTCTTCATCATTCCCCTGACCGCCCGATTTAACATATTTCTTTTTAAGTTTGTAAAGCAGGGAAAGGCGGTCGTTTACTTCATCGAGCCTTTGCGGATCAAATGAAAGGCTGTCCCTGTATGAACGGAAATCGCCTGCGATGTCCTGCGCTTCGTAATACAGGTTTTCAAATCTTCTGTTTATTCCGCCAAGCGACGAATCCACGGAAGACGCGCTGTCAAGCGTGTTTTTTACGCGGCGGGCAAGGCTTATAATCGACTGATCTCCTTCTATAAAACTGCCGGCGGCAGAATGAATCAGGCCTGCTAGTTTTTCAAAATCTGAAAGCTTCTGCGCTTCCTGTTCAAGCTCGCGTATCTCGCCTGTGTGAATTTTCGCTTTTGATATTTCATCTACCGCGTAATTTAAAATGTCGAGTCTTTCTTCNCTTTCNTTTTCGCTTTTTAATGACGCTTCCAGCGTCTTGCGTTTGTCCGCAAGCTCCAAAAATGTTTTNGAAAAATCGCGCACTTCATTTTCGATTCCGGCGAANCTGTCCGTCAGTATTCTGTGGCTGTCTTTTCGCAGAAGCGATTCATGGTTATGCTGTCCGTGAAGATCAAATAACATCCCCATAAANTCCGCAAGGTCCTGCCTTGTTACGGGAACATTCTGAATAAAAGCCGTCCCCCTGCCTGTCGTTTTAATGTTTCTGCGCACAATGATAACAGTNTCATTGTTTGTTTCTTCATCATCATCAGTNTCGATATCGCGGGCTTTAAGCCATGATAAAACATCGGTTTTATTTTTGTTTACGGAAAGACACGCAGAAACNGAGGCTTCTTCGCATCCTGAGCGGATTACATCNGGTTCGGTTTTCGCTCCCATCAGAAAACTTAAAGAGCCNACNATTATTGATTTGCCTGCTCCGGTTTCTCCCGTAAGAACGTTAAACCCCTTTTTAAACGAAAGAGTGATTGAATCAATCAGCGCGTAATTTCTGATAGTAAGCTCGTCAAGCATACTGCCTCTGCCTTGCAAAGCCGCGTAACGCCTTTACGCCGAACCTGAAACAGCGCTTCATGACGCGTCCCCGGGCGTTACAGACGGCGACCAGAATAATTTGTTCCGCAGCGCGGCGTAATACGTNTGTTTGCCGGGNGATATTAAAAGCGCGTGATACGAAGACTGCCTGATAATCACTTTGTCCGAACATTCAAGATTAAANGTATCCTGCCCGTCCACCGTTAAAAGAACTCCCGANCGCTGCTCCTTCGCCACAGTAATATAAAGATCGTCGCGTGACGGAAGTACAAACGGCCTTGTTGACAATGTAAAGGGACANATTGGATTGATTATTACAGCTTCCATTTCAGGATCAAGAATCGGTCCGCCTGCCGCCATTGAATACGCCGTTGATCCTGTAGGAGTTGAAATGATAAGCCCGTCGCAGCGGAAAATGCCGAGCGATGAATTTAAATCCATAAAAACATCAAGCTTGATCAATTTGGCGATTCCTGTAGCGGAAATGACTGCGTCGTTAAGGCAGATGCTTTCCATAATGATTTTATTTTCACGCTCAACGGAAATATTAAACATGCACCTTTTAGAAACGGAGATTTCGCCGTTTTCCCATTTTTGAAAAACATCAAGCCAGTGTTCCCTGTCAATTCCCGCGATAAAACCCAATGTGCCAAGGTTGACAGAAAGGATCGGCACGCCAAGGGGAGCAAGGTTTCTTGCGGCATATAAAACCGTCCCGTCTCCGCCCAGCGAAAAAGCGATATCCCATTTGCCCGAAAGCGCAGGCGCTTCTTTTGGTTTATCGTCAAATGAAAAAACGGACGTTTGGATTCCGCGGTTGTCAAGTTCGGTTTTTATCTCTTCCGCCGTCTGCGCGGCGTATTTTTTGTGAAGACGCACATATAATACAGCGCTTTTAATCATAGAAAGCCCCCTACGGAAGCGTCATTATAAGACGTGAAATTCGTTCAACTTCGGAAGACTTCAGCATCGGATACACCGGAAACA
>WQTB01000058.1 GCA_009786495.1 Treponema sp. | reverse complement strand
TTATACGATCTTGCGTTATTAAATTCAAATGTAAACACTCCGTCGTATTCTTTTGACAGATCGGCTGATATTCCAAGAGTTGTTCTTATTAGGCCTGTTCCATTTGAATCCGAAGGAATAATGTGTGGTACAAGCAGTTCAAAACCTGTCCACGTAAAAGCGCCTGTTGTCGCAAGGGTTAATCTTCCGTAGTTGCTGCTGGAATAAACAGGACCCTGATAATAAACGTTCATGTATTGATTTTCGCGCCTGCTTGCAATGGACTGGGCGCTTTCCGGCACAGGAAGACTGTTTTCAATTTCCGCTAAAAGATCGGCCTGCGCTGTATACTCAATTCCGGCATACCAGTTGTTTTCGTCGAATATTCTTAACCTGTACGAAAAGCAATAGCCGATAACGCCGTCGCTTGTCATTACCTTGTACCATTCGCCTTCAAGCGGATCGCCTGTTGTGCCGATTGGATCAACCCCTTCTTCGACAAATTCAAGAATCTTTATAATTTCCCCGAGACGCAGACGGTAGACATATCTTGAACCGTTATCGGGATGTTCGCGCACAGGAAGCCTGTCCTGTAAATTTTCCGCGTAAAGCCTCGCATAGGGGGCGAACTCTTCGCTGCGCTGCTGCGCCTGTTTTTTGTTTCCGGCAAACTCAAGATGGTAAAGCGATATTTCAAATTTATAATTTTTGTTGGCAGTATCCGATTCAGGAAGACCTACAACCCATCTTTTTTCTATGTTGGAACGGACAAAAACAGGCAAAACAGTGCCTGATTCAATTTGGGGATCTTCGATTGACCATAACAAAACACCGTATCCAAGCCTTGATGAACAAGAAAAAAACATAAACGCCAGCGTGCAGATCAATACGGGTAAAATAAGTTTTTTTCTTGTCATAAAGGTTGAAAAGCCGGATTATTTATTCAACAACTGCAATTATATCGGCCATTTTAAGGATAAGATGCTCTTCTCCGTTAATTTTTATCTGGGTTCCGGAATATTTATCGTACATTACCTTGTCGCCGCTTTTTACAGTAATGGCGTCTTTTTCTGTACCTGGTCCTACTGCTACTACCAGTCCGGTTTGTGTTTTTTCCTGGGCAGTATCCGGGATGATAATTCCGCCGGCGGTTTTTTCTTCATTTTTTTCCAATTTGACCATAACACGGTCTGCCAGGGGCCTTACTTTCATATCTAATGTCCTCCGTAAAGATAATTTTTGTTTGTTACAATATACATAACTTGGGTTTTTGCGTCAAGAGCCGGTTAGAGCAGCCTGTCAAGTTCCATCCTTGCCTGCAGATTCTCAGGGTCAAGAGAAAGAGCGTACTGGAGCGCAAACCGCGCGTCCTGTATGCGGTTAATGGATTTTAGGCATCTTGCGGCGCGTATTTGAATCGCCGCGGCTTTCTTTTTATTTAACACTGACGATAAATCGATTTTTTCCGCGGCAAGATCGTATTGTTCAATGGCCTTTAAAGGGGAAAGCGCCGCTTCCAGAATCCGCCCGGTGTTCGCGTTTACAGCCCAATTTTCATCGTGCATAACAACCGAATTAAAAATATTCTCCGCCGCGTCAAGATCGCCTTTATTCATTAACCTGATCGCCCTGTAAACGTCCGCCCATGTATCGGTAAATTTATAGCGTTCAAACCTTTCAAGCAGAATATCAGCTTCAGAATAATTTCGCTGGAAAAGAAAAAGCCACGCAGCCCAGTTATGAAGGTCTTTATTTTTTTCATACCTGTCAAGAAGCAGCCATGTCTGCGCAAGCTGTCTTCCCGGGTTTTGTTCCTGCGAAAGCCTTTTACAAATTTCCAAATCAATATAAGGGTAACTGCTGTTTGAACCGCCTGAGGCGTTTAAAAAAGCGGCGGCTTTTGAATAATCAAGAAAACGGCTGTACCTGATTACGCCGAACTGCCATGCATCCGATCTTGTTTTATTATTTTCGCCAGTAAAAGAAGAGTTTACAAGTTTTTCTAAATATGAAAACGAGTCATTTTGATCCGCAGAAATTGCGGCAAGATTGTAAAGGCTTGTTTCATTCGCCTGCGTAAACTGCCCGTTTACAGGTTCCGATAAAATTTTCCATATTACCTGCGCCGTGTCATAATAACCTGCAAGGTAAAGCGCGTCCGCCTGACGGATAAAAGCGCTCTCACTATTTATTAGCGAAAATATTAAAGCGCTTCTTAAAAGGTCGCCGAAGTCATAATGGTACTCCGCCGCGAAACGCAGGGTTAAATCCGATAACGCAACGCCATTATTTGCGCCGGTTCTGTTTTCAAGAATGCCGAGAATCGTCTGAATGTCCGCCGCCGCGCCGCGGTAGTCGCCTTTGATTGTTTTCATAACAGCAAGGTCTGCGAATATCGATTCCGCGCCTTTGGAAAAAAATCCGTCAGTATATGAATACCAGTTAAAGGGCGTTTCAAAAATGTTTACAGGCAGGTAAGACGCGCTTTGCGGACTGGTAAAATCGCCGAGAATAACATGAAGCGAAAGGCGCATTCTTATATACTGCGAATCAATTAAAAAGGGAAGCCAGTTTCTTATCTGGATTTCTATATCCCCTGTTATCCTAGTATGTTTTGCGTAAAACGAACACGCTACGGCTATGACAGGCTGCGACAAAGGGAAGGCGTTTATTGCGTTTTCGATTGATTTGCGGTAATTTTCTAGCGAAGGAGCATTGATATCCGCAAGCGCCTTACGGCGTTTTAAAATTGAAAGCCATGATTCAACAGTAATCGCCCTTTTTTCAAGATTATCAAGCTGACGGCCCAAAAATTCAATCTCGCTTTGCGAAAAAGAAAATCCCCCCGCGGTTAAGTCGTATTCAGCCAGCAAACGGTTAAAGCTGTCCTGCTGTCTTACTGAAGCGTGCGCGCTTCTTTCATAAAAGTAAAAAAAAATCATCACGCCGGACGCAATCGCAAGAAGTGCAAGACCCGCGAAAATTGTTATGCGCAATTGACTGATATTTGAAGCGCCGGCCATTATACCGCGCCCGCCTGCCGCGTTTTAAGCGTTTCCTTAATGCTGTCAAGAACGCCGTTTACAAATTTGAAAGAATCGTCCGCGCCGAATTCGCGGCATATTCCGATTGCTTCGTCAATTACGATGGATGGTGAAATTTCATTTTGATACATCAGCGCGTACGCGGATATCCTTAAAACCGCAAGGTCTACTCGTTTTAGCCGCGTTATATCCCAGTTTTCAAGATGGTTTTTAATCATGATGTCAACCGCTTTGATATTTTCGATTGTACCTGCAATCAAAATTCTTGAGAACGCGCAGATGTTATCGTCAATTTTATTTAATTTTTCTTCTTCAATCCACGCGAAGGCTGTAAGCTCTTCTACAGGGACTTTGTTGGATTCCCAAAAGTAGAGAGCCTGAAAAGCCATTATACGGCCTTTTCGCCTTGACGAGGCCATTAAATTACCATCTTATGTTATTTTCAAATGTCTGTACCTGCGCGCGTCCCCTGAGTTCTACAATAAGTTCGTTGGCTCCCCGCTGAAAAGCATCCTGATATTTTTGAGTGTACAATCCCTGGAAAATATATTCCCTTACGGTCATATTCACTCCCGGTTGAATTGCGTCACTTAATTCAAGAGCCTTAAACGGCAGGTTTCCTGTAACTTTAACAATTAAAAAGCCGATAGGAGTTTCTACTACAGGAGAAACGGCCCCCTGCCTTAAGCTGAAAATGATATTCATAAATTCCTGTCCGAATCTGCTTGCGGCTTCCTGATTTCTGGGAATCCATCCTTCGTCGCTTCTGTAATTAAGGCTTGGGTTTGTCGCATAAAATTTTTCATCAAACGCGTTAAGGTTATTGTTGATTTCCCTGTGAAGCGTATCGGCTGTGGTTCTGGCCCTTGCCCTGGATACCGCGTCGGCATCGTAGGGAATGATCAAACTGGAAATATTGACATAATCAACGCGGATAAAATTGTTTCTTGAAACGCTGAAGAACTCGTTTATTTCCGCTTCAGTCGGCGGCGTAACAGAGTTTAAAAGAGCGCTTTTTGCGGTTGAAATATACCTTTGCATTACCGCTGTTCTTCTGAGATCTTCGTAATTCGCCGGAATATGCAGATTATTGCCGGTCATTGCCTGCGAGAATTCAGCGTCAGTCGGCTGGCGTCCCAGCTGTTCGGCGAGGCTTTCGCGTAGCTGAGCGTTAATTTCATTGTCAGTTACAGTGATCCTGTCGCGTTCGGCAGCCTGTAAAATCAATCTTTCGCCAATCATTACATCCAGCATCTGAAGCCGCTGAGACTGCGTTAGAGTAATCCCGTTTTCGCGTTCTGTCTGCTGAACCCTTGTCCTGAGCTGCGCGACAGTAATCGCTTCCGTCCTTATAAGGTTGATTGTAGCAGCCGGCTGTAAATCAGACTGCGAAAAAGCGCAGACAGCCGTTAATAAACCAAGAATAACAAGTAATATTTTTTTCATAATCATCCTTTAACCCGATCTTTAGTATTAATATAACATAAAAAATATGGAAACGGCTAGTAGTTACATTAAAACAGCTCTAATTCTTCTTACACCCGCCGACGAAGACTGTTCTTTTTGAATCTTAAAATTTCCAAGAATCCCAATCCTTTCTACATGCGGCCCGCCGCATACTTCCTTTGTAAAGTAATCGGAAGCGGAATTCCCCATTGTGTAAACTTTTACCTGCGATTCGTATTTTTCGCCGAACAGGGCGACAGCGCCGCCTGCTTTGGCTTCTTCAAGACCCATTGTTTCCATAAAAACAGGAAGGTCTTTTTTGATCTGTTCGTTGACAATATCTTCTGTTTTTTTTATTTCTTCTGCGGTCATGGGCGCGTCGTGAGCAAAATCAAACCTTAATCTTTCGGCGGTAATATTGCTGCCTTTCTGGGCGACATGATCGCCCAGCGTCATTTTAAGCGCCTTGTGCAGAAGATGTGTCGCGCTGTGGTATTTAACCGCCATTTCGCCCTGATCGCCAAGACCGCCCTTGAATGACTGGCCGCTTTGCGCGCGGGAGAGCTCCTGATGTTTTTTAAACGCTTCGTCAAATTCTTCCCTGTTTACAGTCATACCTGATTCGCGTGCAAGTTCTTCTGTCAGTTCAATCGGAAAACCGTAAGTGTCGTAAAGTTTAAACGCAAGCCGCCCCGACATGATTTTGCGCGGATCCTTTAACAAATTGGGAAGCAGTTTTTCAAATTCATGTTCGCCCTTTTGCAAGGTTTCCATAAATTTCGCTTCTTCTTTTTCAAGTTCGCTAATAATAAATGAATGATTGGTTTCCAGTTCAGGGTACACGCCGTCAAACTGCCGCGCCGCGGCTTGCGCGACTAACGACAGTTTTATGCCTTCCGGCGTCAGTTTGCGTCCGTGACGGACAGCGCGGCGAATTAGGCGGCGAAGGACATAACCCGCTCCTACATTGGATGGGCTTACAGCCTTTGCGTCGCCTAAAATAAAAACGGCAGACCTTACATGATCCGCGATAATTCTGATTGATTTATCCGTGCCGTCGTTTTCGCCGTATTTGCAATTCGCCTCTTTTTCTATTGCGGCAATAACGGGCGNAAAGATAGCAGTGTCGTATACGCTTTTTTTTCCGTTAAGGACAGTGACAGTTCTTTCGATGCCCATGCCGGTATCGACGCATCTGCGTTTTAGCTGTTCGTAACCGCCGTCTGAGTTTTTATTGTACTGCATAAAAACGTCGTTCCAAATTTCCAGCCATTTTCCGCAGGAGCAGCCCGGCTTACAGTCTTCGCAGCACGGCTGCTCGCCCATGTAATAGAACATTTCGGTATCAGGCCCGCACGGCCCCGTTGTTCCGGCAGGCCCCCACCAGTTGTCTTCTTTTGGAAGGAACGATATGCGGCTTACTCCAAGACTTTTCCAGATAGCCGCGGACTCTTCATCTTTGGGAATTTCCGCTTCACCCTGAAAAACAGTTACCCCAAGTTTTTCTAAAGGGATATTAAGCCATTCAGGCGAAGTTAAAAATTCAAAACTCATTTTAATCGCTTCTTCTTTGAAGTAATCCCCAAGCGACCAGTTACCAAGCATTTCAAAAAATGTAAGATGACTCGCGTCCCCTACGCTTTCTATGTCTCCCGTGCGGATGCACTTTTGAAAATTGACAAGCCTCTTTCCCGCAGGATGATCTTCCCCCAAAAGATAGGGGACAAGCGGATGCATACCAGCGGTTGTAAAAAGAACAGTAGGATCATTTTCCGGTATTAAAGATTTTCCTTGAATCTGCGCATGACCCTTTGAAATAAAAAAATTGACGTACTTGCCGCGAAGCTCGCTTGCAGTTAATTGCTTCATGACAGAATGATAGCATATAAAAGAGGCAAGTGAAAAGTGATGAACGGGGAGTGTTTATGGATGATATTAATTATTGACATAAAGCGCATGGATTGTTATATTTTACTTATGACCATTGAACGGACTATTGATATAATGCCTGATCACCGCCTGGTTTTTGATTTACCGTTTAATATTCCTGCAGGCAAGGCAAATGTAAAAATTACCATTTCTCCTTTAGAAAAACAAACAACCTCTGATGCTGAATCTGTTTTTGGCTGTCTTCATCGCTTTTCAAAACCTGAAAAAATCAACGGTGAGAAAAGCGCATGGATGCATACTGCTTTAAAAAAACAGTAGCAGCTACCTTTTTCGCGATCCACCACGCTACATATGGTGTCGCTTAACACCCCAACGACACTTCGAACCTGCGGTTCGCGAAAATTTGGTACCTGCTACCATCGCGTGACCTCTGCTTCGCAGTGCATTTTTGAGCGTCTGCTACCATTGCTCATTCTTCACGAAAATTAAACTTAATAAGTTAATTCAACAGAAGGTATTGTGTCTAATACAACATCGTTTGTATCAACAATGCTCACAAAATTAGCCGAAGCCCAGCCCACAGTTGTTTTTATAATCTGACTCCCGATAGGTTCGCTACTCCCTTTTTTATAAAAAACTTGCGTAAAAGTTTGCATAGTAAGAGCCGGATACGAACCGGAATTTACAACACCATTAAACCCGTCCTTGCTGTTCCAAGTTGTTGTCCCGTCCGATACTGTATATGTAATCTTGTCAGGAAGATTTGTCGGTTTGAAATTCAAAGTCGGGCTTGGCAGAGTGACGGTCGGAAAAGTCAAAGTTATCTCTACCGGCTCCGGCGGTGGCAGCTCTGGCGTCGGCTCGGGAGCGCAACCGGTAAACACAGCGAAAGGCATGGCCATGGCGTAAACTATGCCGCTCCATTGAAACTTGCCGTCACCCAGCTGTGAAAAAATGTTCAAAAAAATAAATGTCATCAGCAAAACGGCAGTAATTAATCTTTTCATATATCGCTCCTTTTAATTTTAACTGGTAGCTGCTACCTATTTACCAAATCAGTAGCAGCTACCCTTTTCACTTCATCAACGCCCACACAATGCCGCCGCTAATAAGGGCTGTTACCGGAACCGCTATTATTGTAAAAGTCCTCCAGAACTTTGAGCTTTGCTCGTATTTCGCCGATAATTGC
>WQTB01000057.1 GCA_009786495.1 Treponema sp. | reverse complement strand
GCCAAAAAAAACGGGTTTGGGGTGATAATTGCCGCTGCCGGAATGGCGGCTCACCTTGCGGGCGTTCTTGCGGCGCATACGACGCTTCCCGTTATCGGTATTCCAATTAAATCTTCGCTTGANGGNCTTGACGCGCTGCTTGCGATGGTGCAGATGCCTCCTGGCATCCCTGTCGCAACCGTCGCAATTGACGGCGCGGATAACGCTGCGATTTTAACAGCGCAAATTCTTGCACCAGGCGATGATGCNCTTTCGCAAAAACTGGAAGATATGAAAACTGATATGGCTTTAAAAGTGACGGAAAAAGATAACCTTTTGCAAGAAAAATTAAAATGAAAGAATTATTAAACGATAAGTGCGGAGTGTTCGGGATATTCTCGGCGAAAAATGAAAAAGACGTGGCTTCACATGCGTACATGGCGTTGTACGCGCTTCAGCACCGCGGGCAGGAAAGCTGCGGTATCGCGGTCTGCAATGACGGCCTTATGCAGCACCACAGCGATTCAGGACTTGTTCCCGACGTTTTTACAAAAGAAAATCTTGATAAACTGGGTAAAGGAAACATGGCAATCGGCCATGTGCGTTACGCGCCGATGGATCAGAAGAACAGGTCCAACGCGCAGCCTTTGGTTGTACGCCACATAAAAGGAGCGATGGCGATTGCACATAACGGAAGCGTGACAAACGCCGCTTCTTTGCGCGAAAAGCTTCAGATGGAAGGCGCTGTGTTTCACACAACAAGCGACACGGAAGTTATCATCAATGTAATCACCAAAAAGAGGATACACGAAAAAACGATAGAAGACGCAATCGACATGGCGATGAACGAGATTGAAGGCGCGTACTCGCTTTTAATAATGTCGCCTGCCAAATTGATCGCGGTGCGCGATCCTTGCGGCTTTCGTCCGCTTTGCATGGGCTCGCTTAACGGCGATATTGTCTTTGCTTCTGAAAGCTGCGCACTTGACAGCATTGGGGCTGATTTTATCCGCGACATAGAACCAGGCGAAATTGTAATCGCGGATAAAGACGGCGTAAGGAACGTTAAGACACACTGTAACAAAAAAAGCGGAATGTGCGTTTTTGAGTATATCTATTTCGCGCGCCCGGATTCTGTAATTGAAGGCGAAAGNGTGCATATGGCAAGGCAGAGAGCCGGCTCGTTTCTTGCAGTTGATCATCCTGTAGACGCCGATATTGTTTTCGGCGTGCCTGATTCAGGGCTTGACGCCGCGATTGGCTATTCGCGCAAATCAGGCATCCCCTACGGAGTCGGTTTTGTTAAAAACCGTTATGTCGGGCGTACATTCATACAGCCGACCCAGGAAGAGCGCGACAGAGCGGTGCGCATAAAACTTAACACAATCGAGGCAAGCATAAAAGACAAAAGGGTAGTGCTGATTGACGACTCGATTGTAAGAGGCACCACAATGAAGCAGATTGTAAAACTTGTGCGCGAAACAGGAGCTAAGGAAATTCACCTTAGAATATCATCTCCGCCTTTTATAAATCCGTGTTATTTCGGAACCGATATTTCAAGCCGCGATTTTTTAATNTCATGCAAAATGACAAAGGACGAAATACGAGNTTATCTTGGCGCTGACAGCCTTGGTTTTCTTTCGATTGATCACGTAACAAAAATCGCGGAAAATTCCAAATGCGGTTTTTGCGCCGGCTGCTTCACAGGCGAGTATCCTGTACCGCCGCCTAAAGACGCGCCGAAAAGCAAATACGATCAAAAAATCGGGGAGCAAAATTAATGGAGAGCAGCTTCAGTGAAAGTTATAAAAAAGCCGGCGTCGATGTAACCGCAGGTTATGAGTCAGTCGAGCTTATCAAAAAACATGTTGAGCGCACAAAAATTAAAGGCGTTATCGAAGGAATCGGCGGGTTCGGCGGACTTTTTGAAATTCCAAAAGGATACAGCGAACCTGTTCTTGTTTCAGGAACCGACGGCGTCGGGACAAAAATAAAAATAGCGATTTTAACAGACAAGCACGACACTGTAGGAATTGACTGCGTGGCGATGTGCGTAAATGACATTATCTGCGCAGGCGCAAAGCCGCTTTTTTTTCTTGATTATATTGCCGTAGGCAAAAACATTCCGGCTAAAATCGAGCAGATAGTAAAAGGCGTGGCGCAGGGCTGCGTGCAGGCAGGATGCGCGCTTGTAGGCGGTGAAACAGCCGAACACCCCGGAATGATGTTAAGCGACGAAGACTATGATTTAGCGGGATTTGCAGCTGGTATCGCGGAAAAATCAAAAATCCCTGATAAAAACAAGGTAAAAAAAGGCGATGCAATTATCGCTCTTGCTTCATCCGGCGTTCATTCAAACGGTTTTTCCCTTACCCGCAAGGTGTTTAACATTGTAAAAGACGCTCACATTCTGGAAAAATATTTTCCCGATTTTGGAAGAACTCTTGGCGAAGAATTATTGATTCCCACAAAAATATACGTAAAACCCGTCCTTGCCTTAATGGAAAAACTTCCTGTTATTTCTTTATGTCACATAACAGGCGGCGGATTTTACGAAAATATTCCGCGCGCGTTAGGCGAAAACACAGGAGCTGTCATTCAAAAAAGCAAAATCGATACGCCCGCAGTATTCAACTTAATTGCGTCTAACGGAAAAATTAACGAACGCGACATGTTTAACACCTACAACATGGGCGTTGGAATGTGCGTGATAACGAAGCAGGAAAACGCTGATGAAGCAGTTCGTTTTTTAAATTCATACGGGGAAAAAGCGGCAGTCATCGGCGAAGTTTGCGAAGGTTTTTCCGGCGTAAAAATCGATGGAATAAATTAATAAGATGACAAAAATTGCGGTTCTTGTTAGCGGCGGCGGAACAAATCTTCAGGCATTGATTGACGCGCGGGATTCAGGCGCATTTGAAAACGGGGAGCTTTCACTTGTTATATCTTCTGTAAAAGGAGCCACCGCAATAGAGCGCGCGCAAAAAGCCGGAATAAAGGCAATGACAATAGAAAGAAAAAATTATACAGAGCTTTCTGATTTTGACAGTAAAATCGCCGCCGCGTTATCTGAAAATAACATCGGCCTTGTAGTTCTTGCGGGATTTCTTTCAATTCTTGGGCAAAAAACTCTTACAGAATACGCTGATAGAATTATCAATGTACATCCTGCGTTAATACCTTCTTTTTGCGGAAAAGGTTTTTACGGCCTTCGCGTACACAAGGCGGTTTTGGAATACGGTGTAAAGGTGACAGGAGCTACAGTTCATTTTGTAAACGATGTTATTGACGGCGGAAAAATCATCCTTCAAAAAGCGGTTAACGTTCTGCCAGGCGATACGCCTGAAATACTTCAGCAGCGCGTTATGCGCGAAGGCGAATGGGTATTACTTCCGAAAGCTGTCGCGATGTTCTGCCGCGGCGAAATATAAGCGGTTCTTTCTTGTACAAGGGGTGTTAAATGAAAGTTCTTGTTATCGGATCAGGGGGCAGGGAACACGCGATCGTTAAAGCGCTGAAAAAAAATCCGCGCGTTACAGAATTGTTCGCGGCTCCCGGAAACGGCGGAATAAGCTGCGAAGCGGAGTGCGTTCCTTTAAGAGCTGTTGATATCGCAGGCATAAAAGATTTTGTTATAAAAAATTCAATTGATTACGCGGTAGTAGCGCCTGACGATCCGCTTGCAATCGGCATGGTTGACGCGCTTGAAGAAAAAGGCGTCCGATGTTTTGGTCCAAATAAAGCTGCCGCAAGAATCGAGAGCAGCAAGGTGTTTTCCAAAAACCTGATGAAAAAATACAATATACCTACAGCGTCATATGAAGCATTTTCAAATTCTGACGACGCATGCTGTTATGTGAAATCAAAATCAGTTTCTTTTCCTGTTGTAATAAAAGCGGACGGCCTTGCTCTGGGAAAAGGGGTAATAATAGCGCATGACTTTATAGAAGCTGTAAAAGCGATAGAATCAATTATGCTTGAAAAAAAATTCGGCGAAAGCGGATCAAATATTGTTATCGAAGAATTTCTTGAAGGACCTGAAGTAACTGTACTTTCGTTTACAGACGGAAAGGCAGTCATTCCTATGGTATCATCAATGGATCACAAAAGAATCTTTGACGGCAACAAGGGGCCGAATACGGGCGGAATGGGAGTAATCGCGCCGAATCCGCATTATACGAAAGAAATAAAAACGTTATGCGAAAAAACTATATTCGAGCCTACTGTCCGCGCGATGAATGAAGAAGGATGTCCTTTTAAAGGATGCCTATACTTCGGGCTTATACTCACAAAAGAAGGGCCTAAAGTAATAGAATACAATTCGCGCTTTGGAGACCCGGAAGCGCAGGCTCTACTGCCGCTTTTGGAAACAGACCTTTTAAAAATTATGGAAGCTGTAACAGATGAAAAACTGGACAGCATAAATATTAAATGGTCAAATCTATCAAGCGCATGTGTAGTGCTTGCAAGCGGCGGATATCCTGATTCGTATAAAACAGGTTTAATTATCAGCGGGCTTGATTCAAAAAGCGGAGCATTATGCGATAAAACATTAAAGGCTCAGGATGATAATAATGTTACGGTTTATCACAGCGGCACAGATTTTATAAACGGCGATTTTTATACAAAAGGCGGACGTGTTCTTGGAGTTACAGCGACAGCTTCAACTTTGGATGCCGCGCTAAAAAACGCATACAGAGCAGCCGAAAACATCAATTTTGAAGGAATGTATTACAGAAATGATATCGGTAAATATTAGGTAATTGATATTTCGTATAATTTATGTTAACATTGCGTAATTCATGGGAAATACGCGCTTTTACGCTTCAGGTTTAAAATTTTCATGTAAACGGTGTTCAACATGCTGCCGTTATGAAGCGGGATTTGTTTATTTATCCGAAAAAGACCTTAAAAATTTGACATCCCTGCTTAATATTGAAAGAAATGACTTTATTGCAGCATATTGCCGCTGGGTTTCTGATGTAAAAGGCGGCGAAGCGCTTTCTTTAAAGGAAAAACCAAATTACGATTGCATTTTCTGGGATTCAGGCTGTACTGTTTATTCAGCGCGTCCTTTGCAATGCGTTACATTTCCTTTTTGGGAGAACGTACTGGCATCCGAATCAAGCTGGAAAATGGCGGCGTCAGGATGCAGCGGAATCAATTCAGGCGACATACATACAGAAAACGCAATAAATGAGATAATAAAAATGCGAACTTCAGAGCCGCTAATTTACAGGAACGTATAACAGGGGGAGCGATGTGAACATTAAATTTTGGGGAGTCAGAGGATCAATACCGACGCCTGCTTCGCCTTCCCGGGTTAAAAGTAAAATCTCGGCTATAATTGAGCAGATTACCCCTGACGATCTAGTAAACGCGGAAAGCAGAGAACGCTTCCTTGCAGGGCTTCCACCGTGGCTGTTCGGCACTGTCGGCGGCAACAGCCCGTGCGTAAGCGTTTCGTTTAACGATCAAACCGGTAAATGCATTGTTTTCGACTGCGGATCGGGATTGCGCGAATTTGGCGTATCGCAAATTAGCGATAAAAATAAATTCAGCCAGTATAATATCTTCCTTTCCCATTTCCACTGGGATCATTTGCAGGGGCTTCCGTTTTTCGGACCGGCTTATAATCCTTCCGTAAACGTAAATTTTTATTCGCCAATGCCTGATCTGGAAAAAGTTTTAAGCGGTCAAATGGTAAACCCGTATTTTCCCGTAAATATCAACGCGATGGGAGCAAAAAAAGTTTTTAATCTGATGGAAAATGAAGTAAATATCTGCGGATGCGCAATTTCGGCAAAAAGAATGAATCACCCCGGCGGCTCGTACGCGTATTGCGTTAATGAAAATGGAAAGCGTTTTATTTACGCGACAGATACCGAGCTTACATCGGGCGATTTTATTAAAAACGACGAGAATACCGCTTTTTTCATGAACGCCGATATGATTGTGATTGACTGCCAGTACACGCTCGGCGAAGCGATTGACAAGTACAACTGGGGTCACAGCGCGTTCTCGCTCGCCGTCGACTTTGCAGCTAACTGGAGCATCAAGCATATGGTTATGTTTCATCACGATCCTACTTACGACGATCAAAAGCTTTACGGAATACTGCAGTCTGCGAAATGGTACCTTGAAAGAATGAATATTAAGGGAATTGAATTAACGCTTGCCTTTGAAGGCCTTGAAATATCAATTTAGCTGGTAACCTTTTTGAAAAAAGAAAGAAAAAAGAAAAAAATAAATATATTCTCGATTATTTTCAGGTTTATACAGGTAATTATCGCAATGGTGATTATTCTGATACCGCTTTCGTTAGGTGCATTTATTTATTTCAACGCGCCGGTGCAGACAAGCGATCTTCCCATGCTGTCCGAAACGCAGACTATAAGGCTGGAACACGAAGGCAGTTTTCTTGTGGATGTCAGAAGGGGCGAATCCGCCCAGTCTGTCGGGCTGCGCCTTGAAAGAGCGGGGCTTATTAAAAGCAGGTACTTCTGGGAATTAATCTGCCGTCTTTCAGGCGATCAGGTAAAAACGGGAACGTACAGGGTAACGCTGCCTGCAAACCCGCTTTCAATTTTCAGGATTCTTGTTTCCGGCGTTGAAGTCCAGCTTAAGGTTACAATCCCCGAAGGCGTTACCTTGCAAAAAACAGCGCGCCTGCTTGAAAACGCAGGGATATGTTCAGCTTCAGAATTTCTTTCCGCGTCGCATGACCCCTGGATAATGAATCAGTACGAAATACCGAATGANTCAATGGAAGGCTATCTTTTCCCGGACACATATTTTTTCCCCGCTTCTTTCCCGGCAGATCAGATAGTAATGAAAATGGCGGATAATTTTTTTGCTCAGCTTGCAGGCATAAGTCCGCAGGCGCTTACAATGACAAAGAAGGAATTAAACGATAAGGTAATACTTGCTTCCATTGTCGAGCGCGAATACAGAATTGCGCAGGAAGCGCCTTTAATGGCAGGCGTTTTTTTAAACCGTCTGCGGATCAATATGGCGCTGCAGTCATGCGCGACAGTCGTCTATGTAATCACTGAAATCCAGGGCAGACCGCATCCAAGCGTTCTTTATTATGTTGATCTTGAAATACGCAATCCGTATAACACTTATTTGTACCCGGGGCTTCCGCCGGGACCGATTTCCGCTCCCGGCTTTACTTCCTTAAACGCTGTATTCAATCCTGAAAATACCGATTATCTTTATTTCAGGCTGACAGATCCTGCAAGCGGCAGGCATTATTTTTCACGCACCTTTGATGATCACATAAGAGCGGGAGAGCTTTTAATTAAACCGTAAAAAGTTGGAAAAGGCTCGCTTCTTTTATATTATAAATTGGGGTTACATGGCTTTCATATCAAAATCTACGATTCAGGAAATAAATGCAAGGCTTGACGCTGTCTCTGTAGTGGGTGAATATGTTCGCCTTGAAAAAAAAAGCGGACGCTGGTGGGGAAGGTGTCCTTTTCACGGCGGAGGCCAGGAGAAAACCCCGTCGTTCAAGGTAGACCCGGATTTAAAAATGTATCATTGCTTTGGCTGCAATAAAGGCGGCAGCGTTATTAGTTTTAT
>WQTB01000056.1 GCA_009786495.1 Treponema sp. | reverse complement strand
ACATACGGCACAGGCTGTTTTTTATTGATGAACACAGGTAAAGACGCAGTGCAGAGCAAAAACGGTTTATTAACGACTATTGCCGCGGGCTTTGACAAAAANGTNAATTACGCNCTTGAAGGTTCTGTCTTTACAGGCGGAGCTGTNATTCAATGGCTTCGCGATGAATTGCGTATAATAACGGACAGCGCTGACAGTGAATATTTTGCCAAAAAGGCTGACGATACGGGCGGCGTGTATATCGTTCCCGCGTTCACGGGGCTTGGCGCGCCTTACTGGGACATGTATGCGCGCGGCTGCATACTTGGAATAACGCGCGGCACAAAGCGCGCGCACATTATCAGGGCGGCTCAGGAATCAATCGCGTATCAGGTGATGGACCTTTTGCGCGCGATGGAAAACGATCTTGGCATATCGATGAAGGAGCTGAAAGTTGACGGCGGAGCCAGCAGGGATAATTTTTTAATGCAGTTTCAATCTGATATNTGCAATGCGCAGATTATCCGCCCTGTAGTAAGGGAAACTACCGCTTTGGGNGCAGCATGCCTTGCGGGAATTACAACAGGTTTNTGGAAAGATCAAAATGAAGTAAAAAAAGGCTGGCAGCGCGATGTCGCCTTTGTTTCCGGCATGGAATCTGAAAAACGCGATACGCTTATCAAAGGCTGGCACAAAGCCGTCGGGCGCAGCCGCTCATGGGAAGAGCCGTCCCGCTGACTTGATTTTTTTTTCATAATTTGATAAATATTAAAAAAACCATGAAATATTTCAACCCTGCGAATTTAGCCATTATTGCGTGTCCCGGCGGGGAAGTTTTCGCGGATGAAGTAATCGATCATCTTCGTCATAAATACCGCCACAGCCGNAGGCTTATTGTGGAAGAAATTTCCAAGAAATACGAGATGAGCGCGAATCAGGCGTCTCTTCAAATCGATCTGATAAATAAAGTTGTCGCGCGCGGNTCAGCGTCCCAAAGCGGGATGGACATTAACGGCACATTTAAAGTTCCCGTAAAATTTACGCTTTTTCCTAACGGCGAAGTTAAATCTGAAATTGAAGAGTCAATCCGCGGCAAGGATGTTTATATTTTTCAGGATGTTGAAAACCGTTATCCTGTAAAATTTTCAGGCGGTGTTGTAAAACAGCTTTCAACCAACGATCACCTGCTAACCATGTTTGTTACCATCGACGCTGTGCGGCAGGCNGGCGCGGAAAGNGTCGCTCTTGTCATACCCTGTTACCCGTATTCAAGNCAGCACAAGGCAAAGGGCAGGGAAGGGCTGACAGCGAGCCGCATCGGAAAAATATTTGAAGATCTCGGCGTTAATCACATAATATCGCTTGACATTCATTCAAGGGATATTACAAACGCCTTTAACAACATGCGCCTTGAAAACCTTCACGCAAGTTATCAGATAATNAATACTTTATTAAAAATGGACGGAATTTTAAACGACGATTTTGTCGTTGTCTCTCCCGANACAGGCGCTGTAGACAGAAATAAATTTTACGCNTCGTCNTTGAAAAANCCGCTTGCGCTTTTATACAAGGAAAGGGATTATTCCATGCTTGTTAAAGACGCGTCGCAGTCGAATATTTCCCAGATTCGTCTTTTAGGAAGCGTAAGGGACAAAACCGTTTTCATGGCGGACGACATGCTTGGAACCGGCAGCACGCTGATAAAGGGAATGAGGCTTTTAAAAGAAAACGGCGCGCGGAAGATCATCTGCGCGATAAGCCTTCCGCTCTTTTCAGGCGACGCGATTAAATATTTTGACGATGCCTACAGCGAAGGGCTTTTCTACAGGATAATCGGAACCAATGCGGTATATCAGGAAGACGTTGTCAACCGCGAATGGTATGTGAATGTAAATATATCGCGGCTCTTTGCCCATGTAATATCGCGCCTTCATCAGAATCAGTCTGTATCAAGCCTTCTTGACAACGCGGGGATCATAAACCGCCTGCTTTCCCAGACAATGGCGGCGGAACCGCAGAACGAGCTTCCTTTTACCCAGAGTCACGACGATTAAAACTATAGTTATTTTTCGTTCTTTGCTTTAATTTTTCTGTTAAATCAAACGTAAAAAAAACCGTGCGTTGCGGCACGGTTTATAATATGGAATCATAAAAAGAGCACAGGTATTATTTTTTTGCTTTTGCCTTCTTTGCAGTAGTTTTTGTTTTTGGAGTTTTTTTAACTGTTGATTTTTTTGCAGCTGACGATTTTGCCGCTGTTGTTTTACCTGATGTTTTCTTTCGCTGTTTTGCATACTTGCGGTTCAGATTTGCCTGATATTCACAGCAATCTTCGCAAAGGGTATAGCCTTTTTTGACTTTTCCTCCGCATCGCGGGCATTTTCCGCTTGCTATACGATTGTTGTACCTTTCTTTGCGCTGATCGTTGATTTCGTCTCGGTGCGCTTCACGGTACTTTCTCTGTCTTTCCCTGTTGGCCAGGCGCGTTTTTGCATCAGTCATTCGCTTTCTCCTTTTTGTCTGATATATTTAAGTGTAGCATATTATTATTATTTTGTATATAGTTATCAATAAATATTTTTTATTAAGGTGTTCGATGTGTTTTTTTGATGTTAGGACAAAGCTTGTGTTTGTGCTTCTCTTTACGATACTTGTTTTTATTGTTGACAAACTTCCTGTTGCTGTCTTTTTGCTTCTGCTTTCCGCCGTTATACGCATTATTTCTAAAGCGTTAAGCGGGATTAATAAAACGGCGGAAAATCATGCCGGCAGTTCGCGTAATTTTCCGCTTGTAAAGAATCTAACATTGTTAGCGGCATTCATTATACTGATACAAATGATTTTCGGGCCGGGCTCTTCCTATATTGTAAAACCGCTTTTCCCTTCTTCCCTTCCGGCGCTTGGGGGCTTAGGCTCATTAAAATGGGAAGGTCTGCTTTTGGGCGTTATAATTGTTTGCCGCCTCTTTGCCCTTGTTATAATTCTGCCGGTATTTACGGAAACGTCATCTCCATATCAAATCGCCGCAGGATTATGCGCGGCGGGGCTTAATTACCGCACTGCCTTTATCATCACTATGTCGTTTAACCTTGTTTATTTATTCCGTGATGAAGCGCTTGTGATAATGGACGCGCAAAGACTTCGCTGCCAGCGTTCGTTTGAACGCAGAAACAGCGGCTCAATTCTTTCGCGCGTCAGAGCGTATTCGGGTCTTTTGCTTCCGCTGATGTTAGGTGCAATGAGAAAGGCGCAGCGTTCGTCAGACGCGATGGACAGCCGTGCGTTCGGCATATACAAAAAAAGAACGTGGATTGATAAACCTGTAATGAAAATCCGCGATTTTATTTGTATAACGGGATGTGTTATCTTTTTTACAGGCGTTTTATTTGTTAATTTCAGCCTGATTGCGTAATGAGTATTATCAATTTTATTAATGTAAGTTTCAGTTATCCGCGCGCCGCAGGAACTTTCGCGCTTGATAACATTAATTTGACTGTCGATGAAGGCGAATTTCTTGCGGTAATGGGCGAAAACGGCGCGGGAAAGACCACTTTGTGCAAACTGGTAAACGGAATCATTCCCCATTCCTGCGAAGGAAAACTTGCAGGCGAAGTAATTGTTGACGGCGGTAGAACCGCGGATTTATCCGTACCGGTTCTTGCGTCAAAAGTGGGGATGGTCTTCGACGATCCTGATTCGCAGCTTTTTACTTCAACTGTTTTTCAGGAAGCGGCGTTCGGTCCTGAAAATCTTCTGCTTGACAGGGAAGAAATCGCAGGAAGGGTGAAATCGGCGTTATGTGCAGTCGGCCTTGCCGGTTTTGAAGGCAGGGTTCCTTCAACATTATCGGGCGGCGAAAAGCAGCGCCTTTCCATCGCCGCGGCTCTTGCAATGAACGGAAAAATTTTATGCCTTGACGAGCCCCTTTGCCGCCTTGATCCTGACGGCGCGAAAGAAGTCATATCTGTTTTAAAAAATTTAAATAAAAAGTTTAATATAACGATCGTTATGACAACACATGACAGCGAAATGGCATTGGAAAACGCGGACAGGGTTTGCATACTAAAAAAAGGACGAATCGCCGCGATCGATACTGCGCAAAATTTTTATATAAAAACCGCGCTGCTGGAAGAAAACGGTATAATGCCGGTTAATGAAAAAAAACCCGAACCGCGAAGGATGCGAAATAACAGCATGGGGACAGAGCATACAAGCAAGGTTAACGCCATTGACATTAAAAATTTCTTTTATTCATATAAGGACGGTTTTTGCATCGATAATATCAATCTGTCGTTCGCTGATAATGATTTTGCCGCGGTAATGGGGAATAACGGCTGCGGAAAGTCGACTCTGCTAAAATGCGTTACGGGGCTTTTGCGTCCGCGCTCAGGGGATATTTTAATCCGCGGAATTAATGTAAAAAAAATGACAGTGCAGGATATTTCTAAAGAAGCTGGATTTGTTATGCAAAATCCTGACGCCCAGTTATTCACCGATTCTGTGCGCGGCGAAGTTTCTTTCGCGCTTAAAAACATGCGCAGGGCGAAGCTTCCGGGATTCAATATATCTAACGCTGAAATAAATATGCGCGTTGACGATGCGATAACGGCGGCAGGTCTTGAAGGAAATGCTTTGGAGTTTCCGCACGCGTTAAACAAAACCGGCCGCGTAAAAACCGTGATTGCCTGCGTGCTTGCGATGGGCTGTAAAATAATTATACTTGATGAAGTTGACGCAGGACTTGATTATAATGACAGCATTAAAATTATGGAACTTGCACGTGATCTTCATTCTAGGGGATTTACAATTATTTTTGTTACGCATAACATATTTCTTGCGGATAAATACGCGCATAGACTGATTAANATGTCCGCAGGAAGAATCGTGCAGGATGATTGAATCTTTTAAGCGTGCGGTTTAGATTTAAATGGAAGCAATTATATGAAGATAAAAAAAACGCCGCAAGGCAGCACAGTATCGAATGGAAAGAAAATTCATACCGCGGTCGCCGCGGTTTGGGCGGCGGTCGTCGCCGCAGGATGTCTTTTGCCCGCGTTTCCAATCTGGGGAACAGGCGGGACATTTTCTTTCGCCAATGTTTTAAATCCTTTATCGGGAATACTTTTCGGTCCTCTCGCCGGAGCGCTTTGCTCGGCCGCAGGCGGTTTTATCGGATCGTTTATCGCGCCGCATACAGCGTGGCTTGGCCCGGGAACTTTTATTATCGGAACTGTTACAGCGTTTACAGCCGGCTGCATCGCGTGGGGAAGAAACCCGCCTGTCGCTGTAAACGGCAGAGGCAGTTTTGTCATTAACGGCGGAATAATAATTTATTTGATCGGGACGATTCTCTGGTTTACGCAGGAGATCGGCAGAAGCGCCGCAATTTACCCTGTTGTTGTTTACGGACTTGGATTTATTTCGCTTGCCGCAGGAATTATTTTTTCGGGAAAAATGTTTGCGGCAAAAAAAAGAATATTGAACTTTCTCGCGTTCTTTCTTTGCGCGTTCGGCGGGCTTATAGGCGGAGCTACGGTTGGCAATTTTTTCTCGCTTGTGCTGATAAAACAGCCTTCAGAAGTCTGGACTGTTCTTGCAATTTACGCTCCGGTTGAACGCGCGATTTTCGCGTTAGCTGCAATGCTTGCAGGGTATCCGCTGCTTGCAGGTCTTAAAAAAATGGGCATATCCGCAGGCCCGCCTGAAGAAACTGAAGGCGAAAACAATGAAAATTGACGCGCATGTGCACATAACGCCGACTGACATCGCCGCAAACCCTGAAAAATATTTTAAAAACGAGCCTTATTTTTCACTTCTTTCAAACAGCAAAGTTAATAAATTCGCTTCCGCCGAAGACGCTATTTCCATGCTTGAAAGTGAAGGTTTTGACAAAGCCGTGGTTTTCGGATTCGGTTTCAGGGATTCAGGGCTCTGCCGTTATGTGAATGATTATACAATAGAAGCTGTAAAAAAACATCCTGACAAACTTGCAGGATTCGCAGCTGTTCCGCCTGATGTAGATGAAGCGGAAAAAGAGCTTGAACGCTGTTTTAATTCAGGCCTTGCCGGAGCAGGCGAGCTATTCCCGGACGGGCAGGGATTCGATCTTGAAAACGAGCGCGCAATGAAACAGGTTACGGACATTTGCAAAACCTTTGGTGTTCCTTTATTGATTCATGTAAACGAGCCTGTCGGTCATTATTACGCCGGTAAAACGGACGCCGGTTTTAAAAAAATTGAAATATTTGTAAAAAATAATCCTGAATTAAAAATTATACTCGCGCATTTTGGCGGCGGCATTTTTCTGTACGAAACAATGAAGGAAATAAAAGAAGCTTTTATAAATGTTTATTATGATACCGCGGCGTGTCCTTTTATTTATGATAAAAGAATTTACAATGTAATAAAATCCCTGGGTATCTGCGAAAAAATTCTTTTTGGCAGCGATTTTCCAATTTTGAATCCTTCGCGTTATTTTTCCGCTATTAATGAAAGTTCGCTTTGTAATGAAGAAAAAAAATTGATAACAGGGTTAAACGCGAAAAAACTGCTGGGAATATAATTGTAAGTCTTAATTTATATAATAGAGTTGTTCGATAACTTAAGTTATTGAACAACTTCATTACAAAATAAACATTGAAGACTTGAATACTTATTATCATTTTGTTAGGCGAAATAAAAAATAAAAATATAATATAAAAATTATTTTGAATATTGTTTATAAACATTTTCAATAACTTGATTTACTTTCTTTGTTAAATCTTCAAATAGAAGGTTTACAAATTCTTTATTATTTTCATGTATTATATCAGTCTTGAAAAGATCATAAATCTCAATATCAAGACTTTTAGCTATTTTTGCCATTATATCAGGTTTTGGAAATTTTAAGCCTCTTTCAATATTACTTAAAAATGTAATGGAAATATCCGCTTTTTCAGCTAAATCAGCCTGTGAATATTCCTTATGGAACCTGAAAAATTTGATATTTTTGCCAAAAATTGTCTTAATTTCTTTTCCATTCATCTGTATTGTCCTTTTCAATCTATCTTATTGAACTATAAGAATTATCTATTGACAAAAAACATAACGGGCTATAATATAGAACATATAGGACTATATCTAGACTTTTTGAGTTTTATATAAAAAATTTGAAGGTGAGGCATTTATGGATTATGTAATGGGGAATAAGGATGATCTGGAAGGTATTCTTAAACTGTTGGAACAGCTTGTTGAAAATAGGGGTACAACAATTAATTTTAATTATGCAATTAAAATTTGGAATTATATTGAAACAAAAAATATAAAATATATGCTGGCTAAAGAAAATAATGATATTATTGGATTATGTTATTTATGTATTATTCCAAATCTAACGCATAATGGAAAATCGCTTGGTTATATTGGACATTTAATCGTAGATAAAAATTACAGACAAAAAGGAATAGGAAAAAAATTAATGCAAAAGGCAATAGAATATTCAAAACAATCAAATTGTTATAAGGTAATTATTCAAAGCGGGATAGAAAGGGAAGGTGCACATAAGTTTTATGAAAAATTGGGTTTTGATGGTAAATCAAAAAAGGCATATGAATTAAAACTTGAATAAAAGTAAATATATAATAAGAAATATTATA
>WQTB01000055.1 GCA_009786495.1 Treponema sp. | reverse complement strand
AAATAAGTAAAGAACGCGTCCCAGAAATCATCTTTCATTTTATCCGAATTAATAAAATAGAGCTGCATCATCTGATCTGAAATATAACTCTGGTAATAATANGTATATGTAAATTTGATGCTGTCTATTGATGANGCTTCAGCGTCCATCTCTTCCGTTGGAAGCAGTACAAACACATAATCGCTGTAAACAAACGGGCTGGAAAAAGAATTTATGGGCGTAGAAAAAGCTGTCTTCCAGAAATTTTCATTAATGGCAAGAGATTCCATATCATCTTCAGAAATAAAATCCGGGTTATAGAAGGAACGCATCGATGTAAAAACCGATACATTGCCGTAATTAACAGGAAGCGGTCCGAAGCTGAAAACTTCCATTTCTCTTTGATACGCGGCTTCATTAAAACCTTGAATCGCGGCATCGGCAATAAAANCATCAGCCTGATTTATCGCCCAGTCTTCCATCCGGCCTTTTTCATAAANCTGTANNTAGGANCGCACTCTGCCAAGAACTGTTTCGTCGTTAAAATCAGACGGAGCCCTTGCGGTTTCTCCCCTGTAAAAAACCCATCCGTTAGCTGTCGATATAACGCCGCTTAATTCGCCNGCNCGCAGACNGTAAACGCTCTGACGATCGGANGCGGCTGGTATTTCAAAATCGAGCATATAAATCTGGCGGCTTCCCATATCGCCGCCTGCTGCGGCATATTGATCCTGCGAAAAATTTCTTGCAGCGTCCTGAAATGTTGTTGTTCCATCCCTGATTGAATCAAGAATTCTCCTTGCTTCCCTTTCGCTGGAGCTTATTGTAATTTTTGACAAACTAATAGTGTCAAACATTGCCTGATTCGCGCGCGCGTACGATAGAACTTCGCTTTCAGGATAATCGGCAATATTAAAATACACAGCGTCAAAACTTCTTAAATTCAATGTCATGCTGTCTATAATAAAGTTCGTTTCGTTTTCATAATTTAAAAGCGCTCCGAAGTCGGCGTAATATTTCGCGTTTGTAAGATATTCNTTTACCTGACGCCTTAGCGTAAGAATTANAGATTCCGGAGTCGCCCTGTATAAAGCGGCGTTAAACTGTCCGTTCTCCTGGAATCTATCCATCAGCGCAATNTGGCGATCGATCAATCTTTCGGGTACAACATATTTTGATTTGCTCATAATATCCGCTACGGCGNTATCCCTNACTGTCCTTTCAAACGCGATGCGCCAGATTTGTAAAGACGCCCATGTATTGGACGGATCGTAATTGTCATAATTCTGGAATTCGCGCATAACAGATTCATAATTTTGCGCGAAATTGTTGCCNTGAACAAGAGTTATCTGGTTCTTGTTATAAGTGCCGAAAAGCATTTCCCCGCCGCCTGAGCCGAAACCGCCGCCGGACAGAAGATCCCCGCCAACGAAGGCAACGATAACAAGAACCAAAATTACGACAGAACCAATATATAAACCCGGACTTTGCTTAAACTTCTTGCCGATTTCTGTTAAAAAATTCTCATTTTCCTGAGATGATGTATTTTTACCTGTTTTTGCCATAAAATTCCTCTGATTAATTATTATAGAAATAAAACTATATCATTTTGACGTTTTTTTGTCTANGGTTCGCGATATATCCGCGTCTGTGCGGAAATTCCTTAAAAATTAATAAAAATTTTCATTTTCGGTCATGCAAAACGCACAGTTGGCGCCATATATAGGCGGAGGAAAAAATATGAAAAAATACTTTTTTTTGGCAGGAGCCTGCATTATATTGAGCTCCTGTTCTACACCTGAGTCCGTATCCGCGCGGATTTTCGGGGGAAGCTCGCAGACTCTTATATTTGAGAGCTGCAGAGCTGTTTCCGAAGATGAATTTGAATTTGTCTTTTCAAGCCCTGTAACTGTAAAAAGCGTAAGTTTCTACCCTTATCTGCAGATTGCGTTTATAGAAAACGGAAGCTCTGTAAGGATAACGCTTGAGGAAAGCCCGCAGCCGGGGACAATGATCACGGTTGATCTGCTTGCAGAAGATGAAAAGAAAAACACAATTAATGTTCTTGCGTCTCTTCGCAGNAGGAACAATAGAATGCCAAATCTATTAATCAATGAAGTATGCACAGAATACTCAAACGCCGCGGCGGGAAGAAAAGCGGAATTTATCGAACTTAAAATGAAATCTGACGGAAACCTTGGCGCGATGCGNCTTGTGATTAACGGAAACACAAACGCGGCGATGCAGACAATTTATGAGTTCGCCCCCGTAGAAGTAAAAGAAGGCGATTATGTCGTTCTTCATCTTCGCGCTTATGATCCGGCAAGCAGAGACGAGCTGGGCTCTGATCTTTCGGAATCAGGCGGAATGAACTCTTCGCCAACAGCACGCGATTTCTGGGTTCCGGGAACCGCCAAACTTATCCATAAAACGTCATTTATTTATTTAATTGATCAGGATGATAACGTGATTAACGCGCTGGTAATAAGCGAGAAACCGGATTCATGGTGGGACAAGGAATATTTCGCGCAGACTGCGAATCTTCTTTTCGCGCGGAACGCGTGGCAGACCGCGGGCGAAAATGTCTGCCGGCCCGCAGACGCGGTTATAAGCGCGGGAACAACCAACACAAGAACAATCTGCCGCGATGAAACCATAGACAACACAAATTCCGCGGCGGACTGGTACATCGCCGCCACAAGCAGCGCGACGCCTGGCAGCCCGAATAACCCAAAGCGGTATGAACCTTGAATGTAATTTAATTTATTTAAAGGTAACTTTTAAAGAAAGCTTCGATTTCGTGTTTGGGAGCGGCTCCGTTTTTCTGAGCCGCGGCCTGCGCGTTCTTGTACAGAATAAGCGTCGGAATCGAAGTAATCCCGTGCTTTTCCGCAAGGGCGCCTTCTTCGTCAATATTGATCTTGCAGACTTTTAATCTGCCGGAATATTCATTTGCGATTTGTTCAAGCGCAGGACCGATCGTCTTGCACGGACCGCACCACGGAGCCCAAAAATCAACCAGCACCGGAACAGCCGACTCAAGCACTTCTGATTCAAAATTGCCGCCTGTAACTGCCAAACAATTCATAAAAACACCCCCCGCATGGCATTTCTTTTTTAGAGATTTATTCTGACGGCGTTTCAACGGCCGGCAGTTTTTTTGTTCCGTTCCTTACCGCGGCTTTGCAGGTTTTGCATATTTTAAATTTNTGTCCGCCTGATTCCTGTTCATACAAAACTTTTACATTGCTTCTTTTACAGACAGGGCATTCGCCGCGGCCTCTTGCGTATAATTCCCTGATACTCTGGCCTCTATGCGGTTTCGACATTTATTTCCCCTTCGCCTTGTTGTCGGCTTTAGCTTTTCCTTTTTTCGCTTTCTTTTTGTCTTCTTCTGTTTCCAGCTTATAATCCACAAGCTCAAGAATAACAACCTGCGCCGTCTCCAAGACGTTCGCCGAGTTTGATGATGCGGGTATAGCCGCCGTTTCTGTCTTTCATCCGCGGCGCGATATTCGTAAAAAGCTTCGCCACAATTCCTTCGTCAAAGAGCCTGCCGGAAACAATCCTGCGGTTATGAACCGAATCTTCCTTCGCGCGCGTAATCATTTTTTCCGCGGTTCTGCGGACTTCCAGGGCTTTCGCTTTTGTTGTCCTTATGCGTTCCTGCCTGAAAAGCGACGTTACCATATTCCTGTGAAGCGCCTTGCGGTGCGCCGCCATTCTGTTAAGCGGGTTAAATCCTCTTCTATGCTTCATCTTCTGTTTCCTTTACTTTGGTATCCATTCTGGCGTTCTTGAGAACATTCAAATCAGTTATTCCAAGGCTTAAGTTCCATTCCTTAAGTTTTTCCTTGATTTCCTGCAGCGACTTCTTGCCGAAATTGCGGGTTCTCGCGATGTCGTCTTCTGTCTTGCGCGTCAGCTCGCCGATTGTTTTTATGTTGGCGTTTTTAAGGCAGTTCGATGATCTGACGGAAAGCTCAAGCTCTTCAACAGGAGTGCTTAAAATTTTTCTTATGTGATCGTTTTCATCATCAAGATCATCTTCAATTCCAAGATTGTTTTCGTCAAAGTTGATAAAGACAGAAAAATGATCCTTTGCGATCTTCGCGGCTTCCGCCAGCGCGTCTTCGGGTCTTATGGTTCCGTCCGTCCAGATTTCCAAAACCAGTTTGTCATAATCATTGCGCTGCCCGACGCGGGTAGACTCAACATTAAATTTAACTTTTTTAACAGGAGAAAAAATCGCGTCCACAGGAATTGTATTTATAACTTCGATGTATCTTTCGTTTACTTCGGACGGCACATAACCCCTTCCAAGATCAATCTGAACATCAAATCTGATATTGGCATCGTCCATTAAAGTCATTATATGCTGGCCTGTAGAAAGCACTTCAACCTGCCCCATCCGGGCAAAATCGTCGCTTTTTATTTCCCGCTTGCCTGCCCATTCATAAAGCAGAACATCCTGCTCCGCGTCTTCGGGCAGTTTTATGCGAATCTGTTTTAAATTGCTGATTACTTCCAGCGTGTCTTCCACAATATTGGGAATCGTTTCAAATTCGCTGGACACATTATGGGTGGTTCCGTTTGCGTCAATTGATTCAATCTTTACAGCGGTTATGGCATATCCCTGAATGGAAGAAAGAAGAACTCTGCGTAAAGTATTGCCGACTGTCGTACCAAAGCCTGGTTCAAACGGAGCTGCAATGAACTTTCCGTAATTTTGGCTAAGTTCACCATGCTCAAATGTAAAGCTTTTAGGGCGCTTGAAGCCTGCCATAAGATTCTTACGAGCCATTATTACTCCTTCAATCCGCGTTATTTCGAATACAATTCGATAATCATCTGTTCCTTAATATCACCCAAGTCTGTGATATCGCTGCGGCGCGGTGACGCAAGGAACTTTCCTTTCATCGCATCGGGATCAAGTGAAAGCCACGGCATTACGCCTGATTTTCCGTATTCCCTTAATGCGTCTTTAATTATTGTCATATTCTTGCTGCTTTCAGCGATACTGATTTCATTCTCCGGTTTAACAAGATATGAAGGAACAGAGATTTTTTCGCCGTTTACCCTGACGTGTCCGTGCAGTACAAGCTGACGCGCCTGGCTTCTTGATGAAGCGAAACGCATTCTGTAAACGACATTATCNAGCCGTCTTTCAAGCAGTATAAAAAGATTTTCGCCTGTAATGCCCGGCATCCTCTGGGCGCGNTCAGAAAAAAGCCTGAACTGTTTTTCCAGCATTCCGTAGATTCTTTTAAGCTTCTGCTTCTCGCGCATCTGTACGCCGTAGTCAGACCTTTTCCCGGGACGGGATTTGGGATCTTTTCCGGGCGCGGAGCGTTTTTTATTAATCGGGCATTTATCGCTCTTGCATCGATTCCCTTTGAGCATCAGCTTCTTCTGTTCTACACGGCACATTCTGCAAACAGGGCCGGTGTATCTAGCCATATTCCTTCTCCTGTATTCGTTTATATACGACGGGTTTTTCTCGGCCTGCAGCCGTTATGCGGGATCGGGGTTACATCGCTGATCGATTTTACCTTTATTCCCATAACGCCAAGCTGCCGGATTGCGGATTCCCTGCCAATACCGGGCCCTTTTATAAATACATGCACTTCGCGCAAGCCTGCCTGTAACGCCTTTGCCGCGGCGGTTTCAGTTACAGACTGGGCTGCAAACGGCGTCGATTTTTTCGCTCCCCTGAATTGCAGCATTCCCGAGCTTGCCCAGGAAACTGTGTTTCCCATCATATCAGTGATTGTAACAATCGTATTATTGAAGGTCGCCTGAATAAAGACATTGCCTTCATATACTGATTTTTTTTCTTTCTTTTTCTTGACGTTCTTTGCAGCAGCAGCCACTTACTATTCCTCCATAATTGTCATCTACACACTGATAAAAACCTATGGTCTTAAAACCTGCGGTTTTTTATCACTTCTTCTTGCCGGCGACAGTTTTCTTCTTGCCCTTTCTTGTGCGGGCGTTCGTCCTCGTTCTCTGGCCGCGAAGGGGCAGTCCCTTGCGGTGGCGAAGGCCGCGGTAGCAGCCGATGTCCATAAGTCTTTTTATGTTCAGCGCGACTTCTGTTCTAAGGCGTCCTTCCACCTTATAATCGCTTTCAATAATATTTCTAAGCTCATTCAGTTCTTCCTGAGAAAGATCATTCATAAGCCGCATAGGATCGAGTTTTGCTTTCTTGACAATCTCTTCCGCGCTTGACCTTCCGATTCCGAAAATATAAGTCAATGCGATGTTAATGTGTTTATTCGGGAGGTCTACTCCCACAAGACGCGCCATAAAATTAACTCCTTATCCTTGTTTCTGTTTATGCTTCGGATTCTGGCATATTATTCGGACAATCCCGTTGCGTTTAATGACTTTGCATTTGTCGCATATGGGTTTTACGCTGGTTCTGACTTTCATAAAAACATTCTCCTAAAACCTTTCCTGTTACAGATTCCTTCCGCGCAATTTACCGCGCTTTACCAAACCTTCATGATGGTGCATTTTTAATAAACCTTCAATCTGCTTCATAGTATCAAGACCGACGCCTACCATAATTAAAAGCGACGTGCCGCCCATCAAAAACGCGATTGACGACGGAATCCTGAACGCAAGCTGAATCAGTGTCGGGATAACTGCGATAAGTGCCAGATAAAGCGATCCTGGAAGCACAATGCGGTTTAAAACTTTTGTAAGATATTCTTCGATACGCTCGGTTCTGATTCCGGGAATCGATCCGCCGTTTTCCCTTATCTGCTTCGCGATTTCTATCGGGTTAAGCGTAACCTGCGTATAGAAATAAGCGAAGAAAATAATCAGCACAACATATAAGATATTATACAGAACGCCCAGCGGATCCATAGCCCGCGCNATTGCCGCAAGCCACGGTAAATTTCCGCCGACAGTCTGCGCTATCTGNAGCGGGAACATCAATATTGACGACGCGAAAATAACGGGAATAACGCCGGANGGGTTTATTTTAAACGGAATGTAAATATTCTGCGCCCCGTACATTTTTCTTCCTACAACGCGCTTTGCGTAATTAACCGGGATTTTTCTCTGGCCNTGCTGCTCAAAAACAACAAGCGCGACAATCGCGACAAACATTACAATTACAATAAACACAAAGACAGGATTAATATCGCCGTTCCGCATTAAAGTAAACAGCTGAACGACAGCCGTAGGAAGGCGCGCGACAATACCTGCAAAAATCAAAAGCGATATTCCGTTGCCGACTCCACGTTTTGTTATCTGCTCGCCTATCCACATTAAGAACATGGTTCCCGTAGTTACAGTGAGCATGGCGATTAAAGTGAAGGACATCATACTGATATTTAAAAGCGGCTCCGCTGTGCTGCGCGCGATAACCTGCGCGTACTGGGTAACGGCGAATGACTGTACAAGACAAACAACCACAGTTCCGTAGCGCTGCCATTTTTGAATCTTCTTTTTTCCGCCTTCTTCCTGCGATATTTTCTTCAGGCTTGGAAATACAATTAATAAAAGCTGCATTATGATCGACATCGAAATGTAAGGCATAATCCCGAGCATAAACACCGAAAAGTTAGAGAACGCACCGCCGGCGAAAAAGTCCAGATAATTTACAATTGGATTTCCGCCGCCTGATGATCCCATATCAAAGTAATTTTTTAATACGGTTACATTAATTCCCGGTAT
>WQTB01000054.1 GCA_009786495.1 Treponema sp. | reverse complement strand
TATTTTTCCCCGAGAAGCGCTTTTAGTTCCTGAATCTCGCTTATTATCTTGCTTCGCGGAAGTTTTTGAAAACGCACAGGGATCATTTCTTTGGAAGTACATTCAAGAACGGCGACAAGATTTTGAAGTTCAACTTCGTAGGGGTATGCCGCCGGAACAAAATCGCTCATTGCGTCTTCCATATCTTCGCGTTTGACAAAGACGCGGTCTGCAAGCGCGGCATTTAATTTCGCCCTGACCAAAACCGCCTCAAGGTCAGCGCCGGAATATTCATGATCATATTTTTTAAAAAGATCAGTGACAGAAAAATTTCTGATATCAAGATCAAGTTTTCTGACCAGTGTGTTAAAAAGATCTTCCCTGTCTTTTTTTGTTTCGGGGTAAAAAAGAGCCAGATGCTCTTCCGCACGGCCCTGCCGCTTTAGATCGATTGGAATCAAATCGGGGCGGCATGTTATTAAAAACCAGATAATCTTGCCGCGGTAATCGGTGTTTCCCATGAACGAAGCGATTTGCGCGAAGACGCGGTTACTGGTTCCGGAATCTCCCTCCTGATTGCGATCGCCTAAGAATGCGTCGGCTTCGTCGATCATAACCCCTACAGGAGCCATCGCGGAAAGAATGTTTAACACCCTTTCAAGATTCGATTCTGTTTCACCCTGCCATTTGGTGCGGAAGTTGCGGAACTTTACCATCGGGATTCCGATTTCGCCCGCGAACGCGTTAACCATAAAACTCTTTCCTGTTCCGACAGGGCCTGCGATCAAGTACCCCATCGGGAGAACGTCCGGGCGTCCCTTTTTGATTGCCTTTGCGGCGTTTTTAAAACGTTTTTTTACAAAGTCATGGCCTGAAACATGGGAAAGATCGTATGAAGTTTCCATAAACTCAAGAAGTCCGCCGGCTTCGTTTTCGATAATTTCCTTTTTTTTCTGCCGCATTATTTCAAGCGACAGCGGCTGTTTTTTTTCGTAGCTTTCGGCGGCAAGCCGGTTCAGGTTCATCAGGTTCAAGCCCGATGTGATTACAGCAAGCTTTTCCGCCGAAAGGCCGCGGTCCAAAAGGAGCTTTCCTTCTTTCTCTCTGGATAAAAGATAACTCTCCCTGATCTTGGCGTCAGGAAACGGAACATTGATTTTTACAGTTAACGGAGAGCTTGTCAAACGCGAAGAAATATCCGAAAGGTTTTCGGTAAGGAGAATTATCGATATGTCGCTTCTTATGAATTTTGGATCTCTTGCCCAGCGGTTGAAAGTTACCATGCAATAACGGTCGCGGTCTGAAAGGCGAATCAAATCGCCTGCGGGAACGATGGTTTCAGCGTCGTCAATTATCAGCACCTTGCGGCTTTTAACGCTCTGCGATAAAAAATATTTTTCAAGATACGGAAAACATTTTTCAGGATCATTTGAAATAAAATCGCTTTTGTCGGTATCGGGGCTTACGACAAATTTGGGGACGTCCGCAAGATAATCGGTTTCCATCTGCGCTTCGCAGAACGTTACGCCGCTTGAACAGTCGTAATACGCGATAATATCCTGATTGCCGAAAATAATTTCCGAGATGTAATCCTGAACTCTCTTGAATGTAAACTCGCCTTCCTTGCGTTTATGCGGAAGAAAATCCCTGATATTGCCGTATAATATATACAGGTTCGCGGTTTTTGAACCGTAGTTTTCCGCAAGCTCCTGCGCCCAGACAGGCAGAATTTTTATATACTCGTTGCTTCTGTAAATATATTGATCAGACATCTGTCCCCCCCAATGCCATACTATCATAAATTTGATTTAGTGAAAATATATTTATATGCGCAGACCGTCCCGCCTGCAAATGAAATTCAGAGTCCTTATTCATGTCTGTTAAGCCTGTCTGTTAAGATATTATTTTACAATTTCTTAACGGCTTTAATTCTACTAAGCTCCGCCACAGCGGCAATCAGTTCTTTGTCCTTCGCTATCTCGCTGATTAAAGCGGGAAGGCGGTATGACCAGTTGTTTTCGCTTTGCGTTCCGGGCGTGTTTATCCTTTCATCAGACGGATCGTCTGAATACCAGTTATTCGATAAATGAAGAAGGTCCTGTATCTGGAACACGCGGAAATACGAACGGGCGGACGCCGCTTTAGATAAAATCGCCTTGGCTGTCCCGGGATTGTAAATTTTCGGCAGCGACGGCACTCCGATAAAATTGGCAAACTGTTTCTGATCCGCTTCCTTTTCCCACCACTCCCTTACAGTGGAACTGTCATGAACTGCGGGCGTGCATACGCTCAATTTCGGATAATTTTCAAACGGAATATAGGGCGATCCTCCCTTGTCCCATTCGCGGAACCAGCGGACAACGCGCAGCCCGAAAATCTGAAGCCTGGAAAGCACCCGCGGAACGCACGGCGGAACCGCGCCCAAATCTTCCGCGCACGGGATCATCGAAGATGATTCAACCAAAACCGTAAGAAGCTTCATGCCAAGGTGAGCCCAGATTTTTTCTGATCTGCTCTGCCGTTTATCAAAAAGGTCTTTAAGCGCGTCCTTTTCTCCCTGCGATAATGATTTATACGCGGTTGTATCGCTGTACACCCAGACAGGCGAAAATCTTCCCTTGCTGTATTCAAGCAGAAACCTGTCCTTCCATCTTTTAACAAGGTAATCGCGGATAACTGGATGAAACGACAGCGCGTCAATATCTTTTTCTCCCCTGATATTTTTCTTGAAGAGCCACATTTCTTCATCGCCGATTCTTGTCAGCGCTTTTGTAAAGACCTTGTTCGCCGTCGCCCTTATTTCCGCTTCGGTTACAAAGTACCCCCAGTTAACCCTGAACTCGTGCCAGATTTCGCCTGTTTTGATATGGGGCTGCGACATCCAGCGCACTCTTCCTTTGTCAAAATTAATTTTCTTTAGATCGCCTGAAGTAACGGGAACATACGGAACAAAGCGTCCGAGCGCTGACGAATGATCGTAACGCGAGCTTGCCCAAATCCTGAAAAAGCCGAGAACATGATCAATGCGGTACGCGTGATAATATTTTTCCGCGACAGAAAGCCTTTTGCGCCACCATGAAAAATTGTCCTTCTCCTGTTCTTCCCAGTTGTAAATCGGAAAACCCCAGTTCTGTCCGTCAGGACTGTACATATCAGGCGGAGCTCCTGCAAAAAGTTCCTGATTGAAAATTTCAGGATGAGCCCATACATCGCAGCTGTCTTCGTTCATAAGAATCGGAAGATCGCCTTCAAGTATGATCCCCGCATCCGAAATCGCTTTTGACGCTTTTGAAAATTGATCGTCTAAAGCCTGTTGAATCCATACCCAGAAAATATGATCTTCGCGAAGCGTTTTATCCTTCCAAAGGTTATCAATATCGGATGCCGTTACATTTTTATACTCGCTCCATTCCTTCCACGATTTTAAATCGTTTTTTTCCTTGAGCCTTCTGTAAACGGCGTATTCTTTTATCCATGAATTATCGTTTATCCATTTTTTAAGGCTGCCTTCCGACGCGCTTTTATTTATTTCGTCTTTATTGGCGGCATAAATAAGGCGGCATATTTCAAGTTTTTCCTTTAACACTTCATAATGGGAAAAACGCCTGCAGCTTTCAAATTTTTCCTTTGCGGCTTTTACGCGTTTTTTTACCGTGTTATCGGCTTTCGCGAATTCGTCCAGTTTTTCTATGCTCAGATAAAGCGGCTGAAGACCGAAAGCTGTAAGGCTGAAGTATGGAGAGCTGTCAAAACCCGTGTCGTTCACAGGCAGAATTTGTATTATCCCGATTTTCATTTTTTTGCACAAAAGCGCAAAATCAGCAAGGTCGGAAAATTCCCCTACTCCAATTCCTCTGCCGGTACGCAATGCGCCGACCGGAATCACCGCGCCAAGAAGACGCTTGATATTAGTCTTTTTTTCCATAAATACCCCCCATTTTTGAATCATTACATTATAATCCCATAATAACAAATCGTAAACAATAATTATTTACACTTGCCAATTCGGAATTTCCAACTTACAATTATTTATATTATTTTTTAAAGAAAATTCAGGATCAATAGAATTAATATTTAATTACAGGAGAAAAAAATGAAAACATCCCGTTATTTTTTTACGTCGGAATCAGTGGGAGAAGGCCATCCCGATAAACTCTGCGATCAAATTTCTGACGCGGTTCTTGACGCGTGCCTAAAAGAAGATCCGCAAAGCCGCGTAGCCTGCGAAACATTCGCGTCAACTTCCATGGTGTTAATCGGCGGCGAGATTACGACAAATACATTCGTTGATTTTCATCATCTTGTCCGCGACGTCGCCAGGGATATCGGCTATACAGACCCGTCATACGGTCTTGACTGCAATTCGATGGCGGTTCTGGACATGATCCACAGCCAGTCTCCTGATATTTCCCAGGGCGTGTCGGGAACAGGGCTTAAAAAATTTAAAGGACAGCAGGGAGCAGGCGATCAGGGGATGATGTTCGGTTATGCTTGCAATGAAACAAAGGAGCTTATGCCGCTTCCAATCATGCTTGCGCATAAAATTCTTTTAAACGCATCAAAGCTCCGAAAAAACCAGACCATAAAATGGCTGCGCCCCGATTCCAAGAGCCAAGTGACTGTTGAGTACGAAGGTTTCAAGCCTGTCCGCATCGATACCGTTGTGGTTTCTCATCAGCATGATCCTGACGTTGCGTATAAAGACCTTGAAGCCGCGATAATAGAAAGCATTATAAAACCTGTGCTTGAACCCACAGGGCTTCTTGACAATAAAACAAAATATTATATTAACCCGACAGGACGGTTTGTAATCGGCGGACCGTTCGGCGACACAGGGCTTACAGGCCGCAAGATAATTGTCGACACATACGGCGGCATGGGGCGTCACGGCGGCGGCGCTTTCTCCGGCAAGGATCCGACAAAGGTTGACAGGTCTGCGGCGTACGCGGCGCGTTATGTCGCAAAAAATATTGTCGCCGCCAAACTCGCCGATCGCTGCGAAATCCAGCTTGCTTACGCAATCGGCGTACCTTTCCCCGTTTCTGTCATGGTTGACACATTCGGCACGGCAAAAAATGTAAACGAAGAAAAAATCGAAAAAGCGATTAGCAAAGTCTTTGATCTCAGCCCCGCAGGAATCGTAAAAACACTCGATCTGCGCCGCCCGATTTATCAGAAGACTGCGTCTTACGGACACTTCGGCCGCAGCGAATTCCCTTGGGAAAAAACCGATAAAGCCGAAGAGCTAAAAAAAGCGGTTGTATAACGCAAAGCGCGCTGATATGTGGAATGACTGATGTTCATTGATACAGTAAAAACGCGGCAGTTCTGCGAAAGGCTTTTTGAAGCGTATGGTTTTTCGCGGAAAGAAAGCGTAATAATTTCCGATGTTCTTATAAGGGCCGACCTTTACGGCATTGAATCCCACGGCATACACAGGCTTACGCGNTACAANGAAGAAATCACTTCAGGTCAGGTTGATGTTAAAGCAAAGCCGCAGATTGTNCACGAAACGCCAGTATCCGCGTGCATCGAAGCGAACAAGGCGATGGGTCAGCTTGTNAGCGTTCAGGCGATGGAACTNGCGATACAAAAAGCAAAAGTTTCAANCTGCGCGATGGTGACTGTGCGTAACTCAAACCACTACGGAATCGCGGGTTATTATTCTGAGATGGCGGCGGAAAAAGATTTAGCCGGNGTCTGCATGACAAACACGGAAGCGATCTGCGTTCCGACATTCGGCGCGCAGGCNATGACNGGTACAAACGCGATAGCGTTCGCAATGCCTGCGGACCCTTANAANTTTTCGTATGACGCTTCCACCACGATTGTCCCAAGGGGCAAGCTTGAAGTTTACAGAAAAAACGATCAAAGGCTTCCCGANAACTGGGCGTTAGACGAAAACGGAAAACCGAGCAATGACGCAGCCCTTGTAATTGACAATATAATCGCNAAAGCGGGCGGCGGCATCGCTCCGCTTGGAGGCCTCGGAACNCTTCACGGCGGACACAAGGGCTACGGGCTCAGCGTAATCGTGGACATTTTCTGCGCGATTTTTTCAGGCGGACTTACGTCTAACTACGTTAACAGGAAACCGGATCACACAGGCATCTGTCATTATTTTATGGCTTTCGATTACGGCATCTTCGGCGACAAGAAAATCATAAAAGCAAACATGTCAAAGTTTTTACAAGAACTGCGCGACAGTAAAAAAGCCGAAGGACAAAACAGAATCTACACCCACGGCGAAAAATCTTCGCAGATGAAAGCGGAACGCATAAACGGACAGATCCCTGTAAACGAAAAAACATTCAATGAAATGAAGCTATTAGCAGAAAAATTAGGAGTCTCTTTTATAATGTGAAGCGGCAGCAGTTATCAATAAAACTACGAAGCTGTCCTGACTCAGCGCTCCCGGTAATCTTCATTCGGCAATCTTTATTTGTCATCGCAATTTAAAATAAGTCCTTCCCTTGCCATGATGATTTTGGGATTTGTGTTATTCGCGTAACTTTTTTCGATTTTTTCCAGCTGGCTGTCCGTATGATCCGGTTCATGATGAAAAAAAACTAGGGTTTTTACATCGTTATCAGACGCCGCCTGAACGGCATGTTCGTAAGCGCAATGCCCCCAGCCTTTATGGGCAAGATAATCTTCCATTGTAAATTGCGCGTCATGGATAAGAATGTCCGCGCCTTTTACAAACTGCTTGATTTTTTCATTTTCTTCGCAGGCGGCAAGATCGCCTTCTTTCGCTTCGTCTGAATCGCCTGTAAAAAGATTATTGTACACTTCGTGATCATANACAGTCGCGATTGATTTGCCCCGGAAATTAACGCGGTAGCCAAGGCAAAAAATCGGATGGTTTAAAAATTTTGTCGNTATTGTTACGCCGCCGCCNAGNTCTAAAACAGTTTCGTTTATCTGGTTATACTCAATTTTCGCGGCAAGNTCGCTTGCTCTTACGGGCCAGTACTGATGCGAAAGCTGGTTTTCGATAATTGATTTTAAGCTTGCGTTCCCGATTGAAACAGGCGCGTAAATTCTGAACCGCGTGTTAGGCGTATAAACAAGGCTGAACATCGGAAAGCCGATTATATGATCCCAGTGCGTGTGCGTTAAAAAAATATCAGCGTCAACTTTACCGTTTTTTTTATAATCGTTTTCAAGAAGCCATTCGCCAAGAGGACGGACGCCGGAGCCAAGATCAATAATTATAAGGCGTTCGCCCGCTCTTATCTCAAGGCATGAAGTGTTGCCGCCGTATCTGACTGTATCCGGTCCCGGAGTAGGGATAGAGCCGCGCACTCCCCAGAAACGCACTGAAAACATGTCTTAATTATATTGTAAATAAAATAATATAACAAGCAATCGTATTCTATGAAATATGAAGAAATAGTTTAGCTCTTTCGATTTCGCTGTATAATTTTTCCATGATGTCTACAAAAACATCTTCATTAAATCCGATTGTATTCCATACTTTCCTGTCAAGCTTTACCGGGTATTTATCCCCCGCGAATCCAACTTCATAAACATTGGAAAGATAATTCGCCGCGGCGACAGTACAGACAATGCCGCTGTTTTTTCCGCTGTATTCATTTGCTTTATGATGATTGGCGATTACGTCGTTTATTGAACTGTCCAGTTTCCATGCGCTTGAGATCATTACGCCCGCAGCGCAGTGATCGATTCCAAGGCTGTC
>WQTB01000053.1 GCA_009786495.1 Treponema sp. | reverse complement strand
GGGGGGGGGGGGGGGCGTTCAGTAAAAGCACCGCGTTAAGCGGTGTGGATGAAGAATTTAGCATGACGTGGCGCACGTAAATGGCTAACAAGATCGACAATGGTGCGAACACTTTAGTGTGAGCAGCGCGCCCGAGTTCCAATGATGAACACGGCACAGTTATCAGAGAATAATTAACTGTTTTGGCCGCTGTTTTAGTCATTAAGAGTATTTAATAAATTTTTTGTTTTTTGTCAAGGGTAGCTATTGCAATTTCCGCTGGCAGCTTCCTTTTACGCTTGTAAGAATGAGCTGAATTTGCTACATTTAGCCCATGAGATATTTAGTGCCTAACGATTACATGGCCGACCCTGCCGCGCATGTTTTTAACGGAAAGCTGTACATTTATCCTTCCCATGACTGGGAAAGCGGTATTGCTGAAAATGATTCAGGCGATCATTTTAACATGAAGGACTATCATGTCTTTTCTATAGAAGGCGATGTTGAATCAGGCGAAGTAAAAGATCACGGAGTTGTTCTGGATACTAAAGATATTCCGTGGGCAGGCCGCCAGTTATGGGACAGCGACGCGGCGCATAAAAACGGAAAATACTACATTTATTTTTCGCTTAAGGATAAAAACGACATTTTCCGCCTTGGAGTCGCTGTCGCAGACAAACCTGAAGGGCCTTTTATTCCGCAAAGCGATCCGATTCGCGGCAGTTACAGTATCGATCCTTGCGTATATGAAGAAGACGGCAAGCATTACATTTATTTCGGCGGATTGTGGGGCGGACAGCTTCAAAGGTATAAGGATAATAAAGCGCTTGAAAACGGCGGCACGTTTCCCGCGGACAGCGAGAGCGCGATATGCGCAAGGGTAGCGAAACTAAGCGATGACATGCTTCAGTTCGCAGAAGAGCCGCGTGCGGTTGTTATTCTTGACAGTGACGGAAAACCAATCACGGCGGGCGATACGCAAAGGCGTTTTTTTGAAGCGTCGTGGATGCACAAGTATAACGGCAAATATTATTTTTCGTATTCAACAGGCGACACCCATCTTTTGTGTTACGCGACAGGCTCTAACCCCTACGGGCCTTTTACTTATCAGGGAGTGATTTTAACACCTGTTGTCGGGTGGACAACCCATCATTGCATAACGGAATACAAAGGAAAGTGGTATCTTTTCCATCATGACAGCGCACCGTCAGGGGGTAAGACATGGCTTCGCAGCCTTAAAGTAACAGAATTAAGATACAACGACGACGGCACGATACAGACAATTAACGGCACAGCAGGTTAATTGTACTGAGATAAAGAATCGATAAAGATTATTATTAAGATTTCCAGGAGGATAGGATTTGGATAAAGAGAAAGCGCAGAAGAATTTAAAGGACGTACTTGAAAAACTGCATACAGATACTGATTTAAAAGAGCTTGACGAATACAGCAGACTGTTTAAAAAAGAAATTTCCATTTTAAAAAGATCATGGGCGGCCGCGTGGCTTTTTATGTATTACGATAAAAGGGAAAACCCGAAAACACAGAGCGCGGAAAAACTTTTAAATAAAAAAAACGCAGGCGCGAAACCCGCGTATGGAAAACCATCGATATCAGAAAAGTCAGAAAAACCTACAATCGAGATTAACCTTAGCGAAGAGGAATCAAAGCGGCTCTTTATCAGCATCGGCAAGAACCGCAGGCTCTTTCCGCGGGAAGTTATCGCTTTGATCATGTCAAAAACATCCGCGGCAAGGGAAGACATCGGCATGATCAGAATTCTTGATAATTATTCGTTTGTCCAGGTGCGTGACGTAAAGGCGGATGAAATTATTGAAAAGCTTACAGGCCACAGGTTCCGCGGAAGGACGCTGACCGTCAATTACGCGAAACCCAAGACCGCAGAAAGCGACGAGTAAATTATTATTCCAGTTCGCAGTAAAAAACGATGTGGTAATCTTCGGAATACGCTATAAAAGCGTAATTATTTCCCGCTGCGTTTACAAAATTGATAAAATTGTCTGCGTACTCTGCGGATGTTTCCAGCTGCAGGGTAAAGTAATCGTATAGATCGCTTCTTGTTAATCCTGTATAAAAACCGACGTCTTCAACGCTGTAGTCATATAACGTGTTTATATAATTTAATATGTTTAGTTTGGTCGGAGGCTCAGGTTTTTGCAGCGAATTGCAAAGTAAAACCGGAGCCGCGAACATGGCGACATAATATTCAGGCCCTGTGTCAGCTGAAATAACGCGGGATGACGCATTTCTCGTTTCTGTTGTAGCGCACCCTGTTATTAAAAGTCCTGCCAGTATCAGCGCGGCGGCAGGCAATAAAAACTTTTTCATAAAATCCCCCTAAAATGATATTACCTGAAACAGGAATAAAATCAATATGACAAAAACAATATTTATGCAGACGCCCAACAGCAGAATAAACCAGGCAGCCGCTTCCAGTATATACGCGCGTATGCTGTAGCGTTTTGCGCTTGTCTTATCAGGGCTGCCCGAAAGGCCGAAAAAAAACAGATCGCTTGTTATGCGTAAATTTCTTGCGTTCCAGCTGATGCGCCGGTAAAGGGTGGTAAATAAAAAACCGGGCGGCAGAACCGGAAACAGCGGTATAAAAACCGCGATAAACGCGCTTATAACTGTCAGGCGGAAAGCGGGGCGTCCTAGAAAAGAGGCCGCGATGTAAATAAGGATTAAAGCCCCTATCGCTATAAAAACGGGAGTGAGACTGTTCCAGTATTCATTGTGCGTTCTTGCCGCGCGGATAATCGTATCTGTTAATTCTTTGTCTGTATGATTGTAAAAGATCACCATAAGGGGCTCTTTTTTTACCGAATGGAAAGTAAGCCTTTTATCCTGCGATTTTATCCGCCCGCCGATAAAAACCTTTGCGCTTTCTGTCAGCGTAGAGATATTATTCCACCTGATAAGCTCAGGCGCGGCGGGGTAGTTTCTTTCCTGCCCCTGAAGCGGCGTTTCCGGCGCCGGAAGAAGATAGCATTTTGTTTTTTCAAGCGATACAGGGATGGTAAGATCGTCGCCTTTTACCCAGAGCGTTTGGCCGTCTGTAATCGATTCGATTCCCCCCGTAAATTTAAACACGGCGCTTTCAATGTTTGCGCTACGGTATTGTTTGTAATCAAGAAGGGGGTAGAGCTGAAGATCATAAAACCTGTTTCTGAATTTTTTCCATCTGTGGCGGTTGTAAAACCCGCCCGCAATCGGAAGAATTCCGTACCAGAAAATCACGATTAGAATAATGACTAGAAAATCAGATGATCTCGTGTTAATATCCCTCCATGTCCGAAAAGAACATCATTCAGTTAATCGTCGGGCCGATCGCCACAAACTGCTGGATCTGCCCGTATGACGGCGGCAAAGCCGCAATCATCGATCCGGGCGATGACGCGGGTCTTATAATATCAACGCTTGAAAAATCAAAACTTGCGCCTTCTTATATTTTACTTACACACGGCCATTTTGACCATATCGGCGCAGTACCGCAGCTCGTTTTGTCATTCGCGGGAATCCAAATTGCGGCGCACCGGCTTGATTCGCATTACCTTGGCGCTGACGCCTACGATGCGCAGATACAAAGCATAAAAGCCGCGACGGGCAGAACCGACCTGGTGGACGACGCATGGAAGGAAATGCCGCCCGCCGATATTTTACTGGAAGAAGGCGATAAAATCGCCTGTTTTTCGGTTCTGCACCTTCCTGGCCATACGCAGGGAAGCGCCGGTTTTTTTGACGAAGATGCAGGTCTTCTTTTTACAGGCGACACGCTTTTTAACCGCGGCGTCGGGCGCACAGACCTGCCGGGCGGCAGCGATGATCAAATGCATGAAAGCCTTCGCCGTCTTTTTACGATGGACGGAAACATAAAAGTGTACCCCGGCCACGGAAGAACCACGACAATCGCGCAGGAAGCAAACCGGTAATGTTTTTGCGATAATTTTTTTGTTTGACTTATTGCGGGATCGGGGGTATCCTGTAAAAAATATACAAAATTAGAAGGAGATTCAAATGAAAGTTGCAATTAATGGTTTTGGGCGCATAGGACGTCTTGTTTTTCAGGCGCTTGTTGGTCAGGGGCTGCTGGGAAAAGACAAAATAGACGTTGTAGCGGCTGTAGATATCGTTACAGACGCCAAATATTTTGCTTATCAGCTTAAATACGATTCGACCCAGGGTCAGATGAAGGCCGATATCAAAACCAAAAAATCCGCCGGAGCCGCAGAGGACGATATTCTTGTCGTTAACGGTCATGAAATCCAGTGCGTAATGGCGGAAAGAGAATTAAAAAATCTTCCCTGGGCAAAACTGGGCGTAGAATATGTTATCGAATGTACAGGGCTTTTTGTTGACGACAAGGCTTTCGGTCATCTTGAAGCCGGCGCGAAAAAAGTTATCATTTCAGCTCCTGCCAAAGGAAAAGAAAAAAAGATTCCAACCTTTGTAATGGGCGTAAATCACGAAAAATACAATGCAGCCGAAGATCATGTAATTTCCAACGCTTCCTGCACCACCAACTGTCTTGCTCCTATCGTTCACGTTATTCTTAAAGAAGGTTTCGGCATCGAGACAGGTCTTATGACCACAATCCATTCATACACAGCCACCCAGAAAACCGTAGACGGTCCTTCAAAGAAAGACTGGAGAGGCGGACGCGCTGCGGCTATCAATATTATTCCTTCGACAACAGGCGCGGCGAAAGCGGTAGGCGAAGTTCTCCCTGTAACCAAAGGCAAACTGACAGGCATGAGCTTCCGCGTTCCNACGCCGACAGGCTCTGTNGTTGACCTTGTTTTCCGCACGGAAAAAGACACGTCAATNGAAGATATCAACGCGGCGTTTAAAAAAGCCTCGGAATCATACCTTAAAGGCGTTTTACAGTTCCAGGATGATGAAATTGTCTCGACCGATATTATCCACAACACACATACNTCGATTTACGACAGCCTTGCGACANTGCAGAANAATCTCCCGGGCGAAAAACGTTTCTTCAAAGTTGTCTCATGGTACGATAACGAATGGGGTTACTCAAATAAAATCGTCGATTTATTAAAATACATCGACAGCAAGAAATAATTAAACTTGGAAAACATCAGCCACGGATTTTCGCGGATATGATTTCACGGATTAGCTGAACCCGCTTTTTGGGCGCGCTAATCCGCGGAGTCCGCCTTGGTTCGCGGCTGAAGTTTTGTGTAAAATTAGGGAGGCTAATTATGATCAAAACAGTGAAAACCGTTAATTTAAAAGGCAAGCGCGTTATAATGCGCGTTGATTTTAACGTACCGATGAAAGACGGCGTTGTGCAGGACGATACGCGCATAACAGCGGCATTGCCTACGATTCAATATATTCTTGAACAGGGAGCGAAAACCATCACATTGATGTCGCATCTCGGCGATCCTTCCAAGGACGCGAAGAAAGCGAAGGAAAAAGCCGAAAAGGACGGAAGATCTTTCGACGAAGCCGCTTACATTAAAGGCAAGCACAGGATGGCCCCTGTCGCCGCGTATCTTGAAAAAAAACTCGGCAAGCCAGTGATTTTCGCGGGAGAGGACAGCTGCTATGGAAAGAAAGCTTTTATAGAAAGTCAAAAAGACGGCTCTGTCATCATGCTGGAAAACACACGCTTCCATAAGGAAGAAACGTCGAGCGACGCCGAAAGCCGCGACAAACTCGCAAAAGAGCTTGCGACGTACGGCGAAATTTTTGTAAATGACGCTTTCGGAACCGCGCACAGGGATCACGCGTCGACTGCTTCCATCGCCAAATTTGTGCCTGTGTCTGTCGCGGGCTTCCTTATGCAGAAAGAAGTTGACTATCTTGAGCCGATTGTAACAAGCCCGAAAAAGCCGTTAGTTGCAATTATCGGCGGCGCGAAAGTGTCGTCAAAAATCGCTGTGCTTGAAAGCCTTCTTAAAAATTCCGCGGCTCTTGTAATTGGCGGCGGAATGGCGTACACGTTCTTAAAAGCGCAGGGTTATAAAGTGGGTAAGTCTTTGGTCGAAGACGATCAGATCGACACGGCAAAGAAGATTCTTGCCGCCGCGGAAAAAGCGAGCGTGCAGATAATCCTTCCTGTGGATCATGTCGCCGCGACTTCGTTTGACTCCGCGTCCGCTCCAATCCCTGTTGANGAAATNAATCTTCCNGACACTTTATTGGGTCTTGACGTCGGGTCAAAAACGCTTGCCAAATACAAGGAAGTTCTGACTGTCGCNAAAACAATTGTCTGGAACGGTCCTGTCGGNGTTTTTGAATTTGACGCGTTCGCCAAAGGCACGGAAGAGGTTGCGATCCTTGTCGCCGAAGCGACCGTCAAAGGCGCGATTACAGTTGTAGGCGGCGGCGATTCTGTCGCGGCTGTAAACAAGTTCGGACTCGCGGATAAAATGAGCCATGTCTCCACAGGCGGCGGCGCGTCGCTCGAACTGCTTGAAGGCAAAAAGCTTCCCGGAATCGAGGTGTGCCGTGAGTAGAAACTATTACATGGCGGGTAACTGGAAGATGCACATGACCCGCGATGAAGCCGCGCGGCTTACGCAGGAACTTGTTCATCAGCTCAGGGACGGAAAGCATGAATATCTTATCGCGCCGTCTTTTACGCTGCTTGAAACAGTAAGCGCTTTTATCGAAGGAACCAATATCCGTCTTGGAGCGCAGAACTGCGCGAGCGAAGAACAGGGCGCGCATACAGGCGAAGTATCGGTTCTTCAACTTAAAGACCTTGGGGTGGAAACCATCATTCTCGGACATTCGGAAAGACGACACACTTATAAAGAAGACGACGCTCTTATCAATAAAAAGGTTAAACTTGCCTTAAAGCACGGGTTTGAAGTAATTCTTTGCATAGGCGAGCTTTTAAGCGAAAGGGAAGCAGGCAAGGTTGAAGAAGTATGCGAAAGGCAGACAGTTAAAGGTCTTGAAGGCGTAAGCGAAGCTGATCTTGGAAATGTAGTAATCGCATACGAGCCTGTTTGGGCAATCGGCACGGGAAAAACAGCGACGCCGCAGGACGCGGAAACTGTTCACGCTTTTGTGCGCAAAGTGATCGCCCGTCTTTACGATAACGACGCCGCGTCAAAAATCATTATTCAATACGGCGGCTCTGTAAAGCCCGATAACGCGGCGCAGCTTATGGCGATGGAAAACATCGACGGCGCGCTTGTCGGCGGCGCTTCACTAAAGGCGGAAACCTTTATTCCAATTGCGAAGTTTTCCTGATATAATCCCGAAATGATTGTCTTTTGCATTTTATGGGTTCCGTTTGTCTATATGCTTCGCCGTTCCATCATTGGTAAAGGCGGTTCTTCCGGCGGAGTGTGGGCNTTAATTCTTGGCAGCATTTACGCGATAGTTCAATTCTTCCTGGGCAACATNATAAGCCCGGGGGGATTTGGATTTTCGCGCCTTCTTTTCGGCTTTGTCGATTTAGTCTGCGTGCCTGTTCTTGTTCCCCTGCTGGTTTATTTTTTTATTTTCCTTTTCCGGGGCTTTTCGGGAGACGCGGACTTCGGCGGTTTCGCTCTGCTCTGGCTTATTCCCGCGGGAGCTCTGCGCGCGTTAAGCTGGAGTGCGTTTAACGATCCCATTTTACTTGTCGCGGTTCCGCTTCTTTGGACAGCCATTGCCGCGGGTATTTCTTATTTTATTGACTGGATAATCAGCACCCGGTACATTATTTTAAAGATCGTTTTTGCGTTTTGTATATTGATCCCGCCCGCCGCAGCTTCGGTATCTTACTGGGTT